>DAOWEW010000185.1 GCA_030638305.1 Desulfobacteraceae bacterium | reverse complement strand
CATTTTATTTGTTATATTTATTATTAATTCAAGAGGTTATAGGGCGTTACACTATTTCGTTACTAAATCCAAAAAAAGCGTTACACTATTTGTAACTTATCAAAGGTCAATGCTCTTCGGCAGACGCCTGTATTTGCCATCCTGCTGCAAGCGGTTATAGCAATCATCATGGTTATCACCGCATCCTTTGATAAACTTCTTTTATATATCGGATTTACGCTTTCACTCTGCGCCATGTTGACTGTAGTCGGAATGATGCTCCTCAGAATAAAAAAGCCTGATCTAAAGCGTAGTTATAAAACATTTGGATATCCCGTAACCCCGCTTTTATTTATCTCAGGCAATTTATGGATTATCTATTTTTGCATAAAAAGCAGGCCGATAACTTCTTTGTTCGGATTAGGAACCATAGGCTTAGGTGTTTTGTTTTACACGTATTTTAAGAAAAAAACATGATCACCGGAAAGGAGACTTAAGTGATGAAAAAGATTACCTGTTTATTGATGTTCCTTTTTTTAATCTCAGCCGGCTGCACCCCTTTGATTTCCAAGGAATTAAGAAGGGAGTTGTCACCGGATATAACCTTCAAAAAGGTTATCAAAGACCCGGATGCCCATAAGGGGAAGACGATTTTTATCAGCGGAATAATTCTTGGTTCTAAGAACACAAAAGAAGGGACTTTGATTGAGATACTTCAGAAGCCGTCAGACATGCACGGAAGGCCAAAGGATGTGGATGATTCCGATGGAAGATTTCTGGCTTTATACGACGGGTATTTGGATATAGCAATCTATAGCCGCGGAAGGGATGCGGCAGTGGCAGGGGAAATTACAGGAAAAAGAGTACTGCCGCTGGGGGAGATAGATTATATCTATCCCCTCATCTCTATCAAGGAGATTCATCTCTTCAAGGTCAGAAAAGAAGAAAGATCACGTTATTGTCCTTATCCTTTTTGGTGGTGGCATGCCCCCTGGTGGTATCATCCATAGTTGGGGAAGTTATTTCGTCCCCGTTCCTAAACCATGAGATGATTTATGAGACAGTTATGAAAATAGAAATGTCAATAAAAAAAACAGAAGGAATAATTGATGGTACTGCGAAACTGTGGGGTATATCAATTCATAAAAATGGTTTTGAAAAGCGCCTGGAATACCCTGGCAAGATTGGCAAAGGGTCAATAAGGTTTCTTGAACTGCGTCCTGGTTTGAAAATAGAAATTTGTGATTTTCAACCTCATGAGAATATTACCAACAGTTTTGATATCGACTATTCGTTATTACGCTTTACGTCTTTTCTTGCAGGGCCTCGGAGCCTTCAGTGGAGCGCAGGCCGCGGCAAGGGCCAACAATATACTGTATCTGATTTTTCTTATCAAAGTGCAATAGGTTTCCATCCGAAAGTGTGCGGTGTAATGAGATTTTCAGGCGGGCAACGCGTATTCAAGACCGAGATCGGAATATCTCCCTCGTTATTGAACACCTTCCTGGGAGACCAATTTGCATATATTCCAGCTAATCTGCGAGAAATTGTAGAAGGGTTGGATGGTCTCTACCATCAGGGGATCACGACCCCGTCAATGCAGAGAGCTGTTCATGAGCTGCTGAACTGTCCATATCATGGCTCAATCAAACGGATGTATCTGGAAAGCAAAGCCATGGAACTGATTACTCATCAGTTAGCACAGGTGGTATCTGTTGAGGGCAGCCTGAAAAAATTACTTGCATTACGCCCGGACGACGTTGAACGGATAGACCACGCCAGAGAAATAATAAGCCGTGATCTTGGAAATCCGCCCACATTGTTCGATCTATCCAGATTGGTAGGGCTTTCTCATACCAGACTGAATCATGGTTTTCGCAAGATGTACGGGACCACGGTTTTCGGGTATCTGCACAGGATTCGTCTTGAGCAGGCAAAACTCCTGCTGGACGAACAAACGATGAATGTTACCGAAGCGGCATTTGCCGTGGGATACAGCAGTCTGCCTTCATTCTCCAGGGCTTTTTCAAGATATTTTGGCTTTAAACCGATTACGTGTAACAAGAATTCCCAACAACATTGTCTTTTAAAATCATGGTCGTAGAATTAAAAGATTCGGCGCACCCTTATGTTCATTATTACAGAACATTTTATGCGTAGATAGTTCTTTATCAAAGAACTCTCAAGTAAAAGTTTTTGGGATGTTCCTTATATCGACAATATCCTCACCTTGTTTTTTTCAAGATCGGAGTGGCTTTTCTTAATATCAATTGTTCATTTGGGATAAAAAAAAGTTCATTTAGGATAAGATTTATTTCAAAATATATGCTTTGGTACTTGAATTGCCAAAGAAGGACAAAAATAAGGATCTTATGATCCACACACTCTTGGTTGTGTAAAAACAGATTACAAAGGGAGAAAATAATAATGATGAACAGCTTTAGGTTAGTTATTATGATTTTAGGGATTCTGAGCCTTGTTTTATTCCAGACAACCTGGGCATTAGAGTCAAACGAACAGGATGTAGGCGAATTAGAGACCATACACAATCTTGGCAAGATTGTTGTAACAGCGCATGAGGAGGAAGGGGCCAGAGGAATTGCCATTGATCCTACCGCCACCTCGATTGTTATTGATACCTATAAAAGTTCCAAAAGCCCGCAAACCGTTCAGGATATTTTAGAAAGTATCCCCGGAGTTGACATCCAAAGGGGCGATCCTGCACTTTCTGATGATAAGGATGTTGTAAAGATAAGAGGAATGGGCGCCAGAAGGATCCTGGTCCGCATTGACGGAAGACCTGTCAGAAATGCCGGCGGAACCGGAGACAGAATGGTGGACTGGAATTCTCTGACCATTGAAAACGTGGAAAGGGTGGAAGTCGTGCGGGGTGCCCATTCGGCCATTTATGGTGGAGCCATTGGCGGAACCATTAATATTGTGACTAAAAAGGGCGGAACAAGAAAAGACATGAAGCCTGAAGTGAAGGTTATGGCTGATTATTCTGCGTATGATACACAATACTATGCGCTTAATGTCGCAGGGAATGCAAACGCCCTGGGATACTCGTTAGGTGGCGGTTACCGAACCTCTGACGGCTATCTCAGAAACAGCGATTACGAGATCTACGACATCACCGGTCGCGTTTCCTACCTCTTCCCATTTGAAGGCCGGTTAACCCTTGGCTATAAAGGAAGTTTCCAGGATAAAAGCCCTTTTTCCGTCAATGATCCTGATGATCCTTATGCAGGACATCTTTACGATTCGTCATATTCGGTTGTGCCCGCGGAAGCGCTTGGATGGTTTCCAAATTACTTGGGCAGTGGCGGCTTCAACGACAAAGAAACAGAGTATTTTGATCTGATTTTTGAACAACTCACACCCGTTGGCGACTGGAAATTCCATCTTTATAAATCCAGGGAGTACTGGGATCATAGATCGTATGATCATAGCACGAATGACGGTTTTTATGAATTCACATATGACATGACCTATGCTGACTGGGGGTGGATTATCAATGACAGGTTCACATTATTTGATAACCATCGGATAACCATTGGGATCGAAGGCCGGGAATATGAAATGGGATATAATTCCGTTATGTTGGCGATGGAATGGCACGCTCCCAAATCCAAGATGATTGACCACAAAGCGGGCTATGTCGAAGATTTATGGCAGATTAACGATAAGCTCAATTTTACTTTTGGATTGCGGTATGACCGTGTAGAGTTAGATGTCGATGTAAATTTTCCAGGCTATGATGATTTCAGCAAAGATATTGAGGAGTGGTCCCCAAAATCAAGATTCACGTATGAATTTCTGCCCGGCACGACAGGGTTTGTCCATATCAGTAAAGCCTATCGACTCCCGACCGGAATGGAAATTTCCTGGATGGGAGCTCCGACCGGACTTTATATAGAGCCTGAGACAGCCATGGAATACGAGAGTGGGATCTTGCAGGATCTGGGTGAAAACAACAGCATAAGATTAACTTATTACTATTACGACATAAATAACTATGTCGTCTTTAATCGTGATCCCTTCCCCCTTCTTTTTGCGGGAAAGATTGAAGATTGCGTTTTTAATGCAGATTATCTGATACTTCAGGGGATAGAAGCGGAACTGAACTTTCAAGTCTTTGAACAGCTCAGCGGGTATATCAATTACACCTACCAGGACTCTGAATTGGGAGATATGCAAGTTCCGGATGAAGAAGTCTGTAATGATCACTATCAGCTTCCAAGACACAAGGCTATCTTGGGTCTTGACTGGTCACCATGGGAAGATACGACCTTTATAACAACGTTGAGATATGTTGATGAAAGAAAAACGAGCAAAAACCAGGAGGTTGATAGCTTTGTCACCATGGATTTGGGTGTTGAGCAGTGTTTTTTGAGCAAAAAACTGAAACTTAAGGGTTATGTGAGAAATCTATTTGACGAAGACTACGAAGAACAATACAAAATTCCGGCGCCTGAAAGGACCTTTGGAATTAATGTGAGCTATATATTCTAACGGATTGATGTGCGCCTTATTTGTGTAAATTCGTGCTCATTCGTGGCTGAGTAGTATCAAGTTATCGCAGAAAAAGGAAGGTTTTGATTATGTGCAATAAGAGAAGAATTATATGTCGCTGGCCTGGATTAGTGTTGATAATTTCATTTTTGTTCATTTCGATTCATGTTTGGGCTCAGGCCGAGCCTGAATTTGCAATAAAAGGCAAGGGAAGCTTTTACCTGGTGGGCATGGGCCCAGGGGACCCGGATTTTGCGACTGTAAGGGCTATGAAAATAGTACAGGAAGCGGATTTGATTATTTGTTCACGGCCCCTTGAAGAAAAGCTTACTTTCGCCCTAATGGACAAGGAAGCCATAGTTGTCCCGGCGACTATGCCTATATGGCATGGTTATGGAAAACAAGAAAATAACTATCAAGGCTACGAACTTGAGAAATTTCGCGAAAGTGAAAAGGCTCGCGGTCAATTGATCACTAAAGTGCGTGCAGCAATAAAACAGGGAAAGACCGTGGCTGTCCTGGCCTGCGGCGACCCCCTCATTTATGGACGGTGGATCTGGTGTCTTGAGGAATTTCAGGATCTTGATCCGGTGGTGGTTCCGGGCATAAGTTCCTTCAGTGCCGCTAATGCTGTCCTCAAGAAGGATATCTCTTACAGCGACACATGCAAATCAATCATTATAACAACGGATGACCGGCCTGGAAAACGGGATACCATTGAGAAGCTTTCCGGCAATCAGGCGACCATGGTTATTTGCACGATGGGCATTGATCTCAAAAAACTTGTGTCCAAACTTTCCATCCATTATTCGCCACAGACCCCTGTTTCTATTGTTTGTTATACCGGCAACAAAGAAAAGGAATGCGTCATAAAAGGAACCCTCGGAACTATTCCGGATAAAACCAAAGATATGAAGCTTCCCTTAGGGTATCTGGTTTTTGTGGGAAAAAATATAGATTTTAGTCAGCCCCCAGGCACAAAAAAAGATGTCCCAAAGGGATCAAAAAAAGGAAGCTTTTACCTGGTAGGAATGGGAGCTGGGGATCCGGATCTTGCAACCATCAGGGCCATGAAAATAGTTGAGGAAGCGGATTTAATCTATTGCCATGATAGTCTCAAAGAAAGATTTTCTCACATTCTTGACAACAAGGAAGTAATAATCCCGCCTGAGTACGGCTGGATATGGTACGGTTACGGGAAAAGGGAATCCGATTTTCAAGGTAAAGAGCTTGAAAGATTCCTGGTTTGCAAAAAGGTGCGTGGTCAGATCATTGTTAGAGTGCGTCAAGCGATCAAAGAGGGGAAAAAGATTGCGATTCTGGACCATGGCGATCCTCTTGTCTATGGTCCCTGGGTATGGGTACTGGAAGAATTCGCTGACTTAAAGCCAACAGTGATACCCGGTATCAGCTCTTTTAATGCTGCCAGTGCAATATTAAAAAAGGAGGTTACATCAGGAAAGAACACAAAATCGGTTATTCTAACAACGCCTGATGTTGCCGAGTGGCTAGAAAGGAATGCCTTTGATATGGATAGAGTGGCAAGTCACCAAGTGACTATGGTGATTTTTATGCCCTCATATAATACTGAGTTAAAAAACCTGGCAGCGAAGCTTTCTGCTTATTATCCACGGGAGACACCTATCGCTCTGGTCGTCTATGCCGGCTTCAAGGAAAAGGAACGAGTCATTCAAGGAACTCTTGATAATATCGTAGAAAAGGTCGGAAATGAGAAACTTCCCTTTGAACATCTGATGTATGTCGGGGACTTTTTGAGCCATGGAATGAAGACCGAAAAAGAAGAATAGCTTATACTTTTCATGCCGGCTCGTGCACCGGTTTTTATTGGCTGGCTCAACCGATGGGAAACGAGAAAAAATTTGAGCTCAAAAAGCCTGATCCTGAATCATTTTTCGATGAAGTAGGCATTCCGTTGAGTCTGCGATTAGAAGGAACATATCTGGCAAGCGTTGTGATGAAGCCAATTTTCAAAAGTACGACCCTTAAGGGGTGGAAAATGCAAAGCAAGAAAGACCTTCCGGATGCCATAACCTGTCGTTATATTGAGTTTTTTGCTAAAGCGATTTTTCATGCCGGAGAACCGGGTGGAAATGCTTACAAAACCGTATTGGATCAGACAATTGAGATGGTGCCGCAAAAGGATCCATGTCTGCTTAAGTCAGGCGAATATCTTCCTGTTAAGGTGCTATTCAAAGGCGAACCGCTTAAAGGTGAATTTGTATATACCACCTATATCGGATTTTCAACAAGGGAAGACTACGCTTATACTACCAAAACTGATCATAAGGGCATTGCCATGATTCGTATCACAAATCCTGGTATCTGGTGGGTCAAGGTGCCTCACAAAGAGCATTATGAAGATCAATCATAGTGCGATGTCGGCCAGTATGCTGCTATTATGACTTTTGAGGTGAAGTGAGGACTTAGTTATGAAAGTATCAAGGCATTTGATTATGATTTTTTGATACCCCGTCCGCTTGCGGCGGGGAGCTTCATTATCAATTAGTTATGTTTTTCAGCAAAACCACCGAAATTCTACAACTAATTGATATTGTTGCAAATTACAACTTTAAGAAAAAAATTAGCTTGAGAAAAGCGCGAAAGTCGGGTTAAAGGAATTACCACCCTCTTGAGCTCTCTCTTGATAATCACTCTTCGCACTGCCAGAGAGCTTGCTCTTTCTCTGGAAACCAGGGCCTTTCGACCTTTTGAAAAGAGAACATTCTATCGGGATATTAATTTTACATCCTATGACACTATAGCAGCAGGCACGAGTTTATCCGTAGTGATATTCAGCATCTTCTATTTCTGAGTTGATATTACAGAATATTTATTTCGCTTAAGGCATTTTGGGTATAAAATTCTCTATATATTGTGCACACCTTCATTGCACTATACAATATGCAGCCTTTAAAATGCCATTTTTTGCTTAAGCGAATGCCATTGCCTCCGGGTATGGGGAACGCTCAGGGCAATCCCATGAAAATTAATATAATTCCTCGGGTTTTATTATCCGATAAAAATAACCGGATGCGGCAAGATCTTTTGTGGGGCTGCTGCGCGAAATTAAAACTTTCTGAATTGTTTTCTTTTTGAATTTGCTTTTCAGGATTTCTGCTTTTCTTTCTACATCTTTAATAATACCCATACCAACAGGAGTTAATGAATATTTCATTTCACATAATGTTATTATATTGTCCTTTCTGTCAAAAAGAAGATCTACCTGAACTCCGGATTTATTTTTTCCAGCGGATTCAAAATATGGCCCAAAAGAAAACTCAATCCCTGAAAAGCCCAAAATGCTGCATATTTTACCAGCATGCTCCATGCATAGATACTCAAAAGCCCGTCCCATCCATGCATTAAATGAACCGGTCTGAACAATCCGGCTGAAAAGCCTTTTATAGATGTTAGATCTGATTTTTTTTAGATTTGATTCAATAAATGAAAAGTAAAAGCGCAGATAAGCATCTGAAAGCCTGTATTTCAACAGACGAGAATTATACCCCTTATGAAATGGCGTACACGATGAAATAAAGCCCGCTGATTCCAGGTTATACAGATGTTTTGTCAAGCCTCCTCCCAGATCGACTCCGGCTTTTTCCGAAATCTGTCTGCGAAACAGACCGTAAGGATATTTTGCAAGCGCCCTGACAATTCTTTCATATTCAGGCTTTTTCCCAAAATGACTTGTGAAGATCCGGTTATATTCATCAGTCAGATATCCTGTTTCTGAAAAAGCAAGCTCCTCCAATCCGGCATACAGGGAAGTCTTTTCCCTTATAATATCCAGATATTTCGGGACACCGCCCAGAATCATCTGCGATTCAATTATTTCAAGGTCACCCTTGCCTGTTAACATTTTTCGAGTGTCCGGAAGCAGAAACCCTTTTAGATGTATAACCAGATCAGTTCTTCCAAATAACGCACTGGACTTCAATACGCTGTTTATCATAAATGAAGCTATGGAACCGCAAAGGATAAGTGTTGTTCCTTTTATTTTTGAAATATATAGCTCCCATACCATTTTCAGGTCCGCCACAATCTCTTTGCGATAGTTGGCCATCCATTGGAACTCATCAAAAACTATATGTCCCGGATTACACTCCATTTCTTCATAAAGATACATGAACGCTTCACGCCATGTTTTTACTTTTTCGTCTTTTATTCTTTTATTGGACTGATGATGCAACTGAAAAATAAAATTATCTATCTGATCCTGCTTTGATCTGCCTTCAATGCCCTCAAAAATCAATACCCGTTCTTTTTCAAATGCTTTTTTTATAAGCTCGCTCTTCCCGATCCGTCGTCTGCCATATACAATGCCAATCAACGATTTATTCGATTTAATAATACGTTGCAGATGCTGCAGCTCTTCTTTTCTTCCAATAAACATATTTACCTCTATAAGTTGAGCGATTAGCTGTTAGCCATTAGCTAATAACTGCCAAGACATCGTGGACACTTTTTATTGCCAAGACATCGTGGATAAAAAACTATACAAGTAATTGTTATATGCCAGGACATTGATGACCCCGAAAAAATAAAGTTACTTTCTTGTACAGCATGAGCGAAAAAT
>DAOWEW010000091.1 GCA_030638305.1 Desulfobacteraceae bacterium | reverse complement strand
TTTTTCCACCTACTTATTTGATTAGCGTGAACTCCATATTCTGAAGCCAATTCTGACATTGTTTTCTGACCCTTTATTGCATCAAGAGCAATTCTCGCCTTCAATTCCTTGCTATGTTTTTTTCTACCCATTTTGTGCCTCATTTTTCTTGGAAACACACCTTAACACACTGTCTCATTTTTGGGGTCCACTATACAAAAATTATCGTTAGGAACGTAGACGAATTAACTTCCGCAAGTAGGCACATAGATTTAGGTCGGGTTTGAAAAAACACGGTAAATCATAGCCGTAAATCTATTTGACGCAAAGTAACTTACCGGATTCATACTGTGAAGCAACGCTAAGTCTGGTGTCAATATTAGTGAGAGCCTGGCCTACAACACTTAATGCTTTTTCAGGGGTATTATTTGTTTCGCTTAGATGAGCAAGAATTACATGTTGCAGTTTGTTGTGTTTGATTTCATTTAAAAGATTTTTTGAATCTTCGTTTGAAAGGTGCCCGGTTCGGCTTTTGACGCGTTGTTTTAAAGGCCAGGGATATGGCCCGTTTGCAAGCATGGTCGGGTCATGGTTTGCTTCAAGAACCAGCAACGAGCAGTCTTTAAGATGCTCTTTAACCATTGAGGTAGCAATTCCAAGATCGGTTGCGATGCCGATTTTTGAACCGTTTTGTTTTATGGTAAAACCGGCAGGATCTTGAGCATCATGGGATATTGAAAATGGATGCAGGGCCAGTGTTTTTAACATAAAGGCTGAACCGCACTCAAAGCTTCTTATGTCTTTAATATTTTTTAATTTAGATGAGGCAGCTTTTATTGTCTCGCTGTTTATGTATACAGGCAGGTCAAAACGGCGTGAAAGAACTCCTACGCCCTGAATATGATCGGTGTGTTCATGAGATACAAGTATAGCGTCAAGATTTTCGGGATTAAGCCCTGTTGATCTTAGTCTGCGTTCAATTTCTATTCCGGAAAGACCCGCATCAACAAGTATTGAGGTGGAGCCGTTGGAAATAAAAATAGCATTTCCTTTGCTGCCGCTCGCCAGCATACATATTGCAAGATTGTAATCCTCAGTTAACTTGTTCGGAACTGATTGACTGGCACTCATATAATCCAACTTTTATAAAGAGACTTTTTTGACAGGATTAACAGGATATTCAGGATTAAAATATCAAAACTCATCCTGTAAATCCTCATCAAAATCCATTACTTTATATTTGATCAGAAATTTGAAAACTGGCTTTTAGTTACAGTAACTATGGAGCAAGCCGACCGTGTCGGCGGAAAAAACGGTAACACGATTAGGATTTTTTTATGATTTACTGGATAGCTAAAGTGAGACTTAACCTTGTTTGTTCACTTGAAACAAAATCTTGTTTAGGAACGTGGACGAATTAACTTCACCAAGTAGGCACACAGATTTGGGTCGAATTTGTTCGATCTCAGATCACAAAAATTGAAGGAATAGCGAGCTATTTCAAGATTTTTGTGATTTGAGATCGGGCAAAGGCGGCCTGAAGCTGTGATGCATAGTTGGTGAAGTTATTTCGTCCATGTTCCTTATTCTGTTATCCTGTCAGAATTTATTTCTAAGCTCTCAAGATTATTTTCCGGTGTGCCCGAAACCTCCAGCCTCGCGAGCAGTTGTATCTAATTGTTTTACAACTTCGATCCTGGCATGATAAACTCTTTTTATGATCATCTGAGCTATTCTGTCACCTCTTTTGACAGTGTAGTTTTTATTGCCGAGATTTATAGCCGGGATCATTATCTCTCCGCGATAGTCAGAGTCAATTGTACCGGGTGAATTTATAAGACTGATACCATGCTTAACGGCCAATCCGCTTCTTGGACGGATCTGGGCTTCAAATCCTTCAGGAATGGCCATAGCAAATCCTGTTGGAATCAAGGCGATTTCACCTTTTTCAAGGAGAAGGTCTTTTTTGATGGCCGCATATATATCCATTCCTGCAGACTGTGAAGTCATATATTGCGGCAAAGGTATATCTGCATCATCGTCAGGCCTGATGCGAAGCAGTTTAATAGTAAGGTTATGATTCATAAGTTAATTTTGGTGGGGCCGTTAACTGTGAGCGGTTAGTATGTTTTCATATAACTTTTTGTCGGAAACAGGACCAAGCAGAGTAATTGCAAGTCGGTCATTATCAAACAAGGTTGATGCTGTATCAATAATATCATCCACTTTGATTTTTTCAATTTTATCTACAACTTCCTGCAGGGGAATATAGCGCCCGAAATGGATTTCATTCTGCGCTAACCGAACCATTTGGCTGTCAATACTTTCTGATGCAAGCATAAGATTGCCTTTTGTATATTCCTTTGCGCTTTGCAGTTCCGTTAAGTCAACAGGAATTTCTTTTAATTTGAGCATTTCATCCAGGATAATGTCTATGGTTTCTCTATCATTTTCAGGATTGACTCCTCCATAGACACCGAACATGCCTGTATCAACATGCGGGGATATAAAGGAGTAAACAGAATAGGCAAGTCCTCTGTTTTCACGAATTTCCTGGAAAAGCCTTGAGCTCATGTTTCCACCGAGTATGGTATTAATCAGTGAAAAGGCATAACGCTTTGGATCAGTAATTGATAAGCCTTTTGTGCCTAAGCAGATATGAACCTGTTCAATATCCCTGGAATAAATGGCGACTTTAGATCTGCCGGTTGGGGTTGTACGAACAGGTAAATCATTACTTGCTTTAATTGATTCGAATTGCTGCCTGATGAGATTGACAAAATGATCATGCTCTACCTTACCTGCAATTGATATCAAGATATGTTCGGGCTGATAAAGTCGGGAAAAAAAATTTCTGATGGTTTCAGTTTCGAAACTTAAAATGTTTTCACGAGAACCAAGTATTGATTGCCCCAAAGGGTTGTCGCCCCAGTAAGTATGTCCTGAAAGAGTATGAATGTATTCTTCCGGGGCGTCTTCGGTCATTGCAATTTCCTGAACTATAACTGTGCGTTCTTTTTCAACCTCTATTGATTCAAATGCTGAGCATAAAAATATATCGGAAAGAATATCAACCATGGTATCTAAATGTGTGTCCATTACCTTTGCATGGTAACAGGTGTTTTCCATGGTTGTAAACGCGTTTGAATTACCGCCGATAGAGTCAAATTCCTTGGCTATCTGAAGGGCTGACCGCTTTTTTGTCCCCTTGAAAATCATGTGTTCAATAAAATGCGAAAGTCCGTTCTCAGATGGAGCCTCATCTCTGGCTCCTGCATTTACCCAGATTCCCATTGAAACACTGCGCGCATGGGGTATTTTTTTGGATAAAATTCTGATGCCATTATCAAGAATGGTTTTCTTTATTATTTTATCCATTTTCCTCTTCTATAACAGCTTTGCGACTCAGGCGTATTTTTCCGTTGTTTACTTCAAGAACCTTAACCCTTATTTTTTCTCCTTCCTTAACTATATCCGTAACTTTTGCTACGCGTTGTGAAGCAAGTTGTGAAATATGTACAAGGCCGTCCACGTTTGGCATTATCTGAACAAATGCCCCAAAGTCCATTATCTTTACGACAGTACCTTCATAAATAACTCCAACCTCTGGCTCTTGTGTAATTTCCTTGATCATTTCCAATGCTGCTTGTGCATCTTTGTCAGAAACAGCAGCAATTTTAATAACGCCCAAATCATCTATTTCTATGGTAGTATTTGTTTCACTCTGCATTGCCCTGATGATTTTTCCTCCCGGTCCTATTATTTCTCGTATCTTGTCAGGATTAATCTTTATGGTAATGATTTTCGGGGCATGAGGGGAAACATCTTCGCGGGGTTCTTTTAGAGCTGTCAGCATTTTATCAAGAATAAAAAGCCTGCCAACACGGGCCTGCTCAAGGGCTTTCTGCATTATATCTTTTGAAAGTTCGTGAATTTTAATATCCATCTGCAAGGCTGTTATTCCGTCACATGTGCCTGCAACCTTAAAATCCATGTCTCCGGCCTGATCTTCATCGCCAAGAATATCCGACAGGATAATCACATTATCCCCTTCTTGTACAAGTCCCATTGCAATGCCGGAAACAGGTGCTTTAATCGGGACTCCGCCATCCATAAGAGCCAGGATTCCTGAACATATAGTTCCCATTGATGAAGAACCGTTTGACTCCAGCACTTCCGATACTATACGAATTGTATAATCAAAATCTTCTTTATTCGGCAGCACTTTTTCAATAGCTCTGGTTGACAGTCCGCCATGACCTATATCTCTTCGGCTCGGGCCACCAACTCGCCTTGTTTCACCGACTGAATAAGGCGGGAAATTGTAATGAAGCATAAATGGCCTGAGTTCTTCTCCACTAAGTGTCTCAACCCTTTGTTCATCCCGACCTGAACCAAGAGTCATAACTCCGAGTACCTGGGTTTCTCCTCTTGTAAACAGAGCACTGCCATGAGGCCTTGGCAGGATTCCGGTTTCACAAGTAATCGGTCTTATTTCATTAAATTTTCTGTTATCAATTCTTCGCCCTTCTTTCAGGATAAGTTCTCTGATAATTGATTTTTTCAAGTCATTAAAAATATCGTAAACTTCTTCCTTGCGATCAGCGTATTCTTCACCAAGATTTTCAAATATTTCAGGTTTAACATTACGAAGAGCGGTTCGACGTTTAATTTTTTCAGGTATAACTATTGCTTCACGTAATTTCGAATGAGCTGCTTCCTCAACTTTTTTTACCAGCATTTCATCTTTTTCAGGGGGAGCAAAAGGACGCTTGGCTGTACCGGCAATCTCTTTTAGTTGTACCTGCAAATCTATGATCGGTTGCATTTCTTTATGACCAAAGAATATAGCCTCAAGCATATCTTCTTCGTTTATTAAGCTGCCACCACCTTCGACCATTACTACGCCGGTTCTTGAACCTGCAACAATGATATTAAGATCGCTCGTTTCACATTCACTGATTGTTGGATTGATGATCAATTTGCCATCTATTCGTCCTACACGGACAGATGCAATAGGGCCTTCAAATGGAATGTCTGATATCTCAAGCGCCGTCGAGGCTCCTATCATTGCCAGGATATCCGGATCATTTTCCTGATCCATAGATAATACAGTCGCAATAACCTGGGTTTCGTGGTTATATTTTTTGGGGAAAAGAGGCCTTATGGGTCGATCAATAAGACGGGCGGTTAATGTTTCTTTTTCAGATGGCCTTCCAATTTCGCGCCTGAAATAATTACCAGGTATCCGGCCTGCCGCATAAATTTTTTCCTGATATTCAACTGTAAGTGGTAAGAAAGAGACTGTTTTATCTTCATGAGCAGATACAACTGAAACCAGTACGATAGTTTCTCCATATTGAACCATGGCTGATCCTGAAGCCTGTTTTGCAACCTTGCCGGTCTGTATGCTAAGAGGCTTTCCACTAACTTCTGTTGTAAGTAAATTTTCCATATTTATTTCTCCAAGCAACAAGTTCAAACAAATAACGGTCCGGAACTTCCTGCTTCCCAATGTTTTATTAGCTGATT
>DAOWEW010000094.1 GCA_030638305.1 Desulfobacteraceae bacterium | reverse complement strand
GGCTGTTTGCAATAATATCTGTCCATTGTATCGGAGAATTGGTTTGAGTCAGGAGTTTTGTGTCTCCGCTGTAAATGACTCTTTTTTTTGGAATGGAATCACCTGTGCTGCCTTCTTCCGCCACTTCCCGCAATTCATATTTTCCCCTTCCTTTGCCGATTCCGATTCGGCCAAGCTCTTCAAAGGCATAGATGAAATATGGGAGATAGTCTGCTGCCCGGCCAATCAGGGTAAGGCCGAATGAGAGGTCTTCTCCTTTTTGGCAGTTTTGCCGGCTGTTTGTGAATGGTTCAAGAATAAATGGGTGAGGAGCTGCGGTATATTTTCGCATGATTTGAGCATCCGCCGGAATCGGTGTTTCAAAGACGTAGGCATATACGCATTGTTGCCGCAAAAGGCAGTCTGTACATTCTCTGCCTTTGAAAGCACAGATTATGCGGCGAAAGGCGTGGCCGAATCCGCCACGAAGGGTAGAACCGCTGTAAGAAGGAAGAATAAGCATGGTTTTGGGTGTGATAGAAAAGATATATTTCGAAAAACAGAATCTTTCCAAGGAGCCGCTCCATACATTAAGAGATGAGGAAGAATACAATTATTATGTTCTTAATTGCTTAAATTGTCAATATTTTTGCAACGATGTCTGAAAAGCCATTTCAATTTCAGATAAAGCGCCTTTTTTGAATTTGAAAAAGTTTTTCTTAACAGAAACATGATATGCGAATTATGATTTACATATCAATCAGATTAATACGAGGTATAATTCGCAGAAATGAAAGAAGTGCTGCTAAAACATAATTACCAGTGGCGTGACAGAAGCTTTGATGCAGGTATCAAAAGAAAGCTTCTTGAAAAGATTATCAAAACACTTGATATCCGCCATGTAGTCGCAATATCCGGAGCTCGAAGATCAGGCAAATCCTATATTTTCAGGCAACTGGTCAAGCACCTTATTAATTTCGGAGTAAAGCGGGAAAATATCCTGCAACTTAATTTCGAAGATCCGTTCTTTATTTCTTTTCGTAACGATATTACTATATTGGACAATCTTTATTCGGAATTTCTTAACATGAAAAATCCTGTTGGAAAGGTTTATCTGTTTCTGGATGAAATACAGAATATAAATAACTGGCAGTTTTGAGTAAGATATATATATGACAGCAATGAACACATCAAAAGCTTCATAACGGGTTAAAATGCCGAGCTTCTTTCTGATGAGCTTGCCACGCATCTCACAGGCAGGGTGCTTGCTTTTGATAATTTCCCATTTTCTTTTACTGAATATTTTAAAGGGCTGAATGATCCCCATCTCCCGGAAATTACTGAATTATACAACCCTGAAAAACTTTATAAACATTTGTATCCATATAATGTTCCGGGCCGAAAAACAGATATAAGTGACAGCAAATGACTTGCAGGACTCCTGAGGCATGGGCTATTAAGAGGTAGCTCCATTCCTCCGAAAGAGATACTTAAATGGAGAGAACTGACACGACTTAGAAGAATTTATACAGAATCCCTCGCTGATTATAAAAGGCGTATTCATAAGCTATTTGAAACAGCCAACATTAAGATTGATTCTGTCGTGTTTGATTTATTTGGTGTTACAGGCCGCAACCTGATTTCTTTATTATGTGATGAAGCCGAATTGAGTTTATCAAATATCAAGAAAAATGCTAAGGAACGTGGACGAAATAACTTCAGCAAGTAGGCACACAGATTTGAGATCAAACAAAGACGGCCTGAAGCTGTGATGCATGGTTGCTGAAGTTATGATGATTTTATCTGTATGGCGGCGCTTGCTTCCTGGGCTGGGTTATGTTCTGGCAATAATGAAAGTGCCGGTAAAAGAAAAAATGGCAGATCTTCTGTGCGAAATCATCCATTCAAAACAATATTGATCGAAGTTGCATGGGCAGCAATCAAGAAAAAAGGCTCATATTACAGAGCTAAATATTTCAAATTAAAGGCCAGACGTGGTGCTAAAAAAGCAATTGTTGCAATAGCGCATAGCATTGCAAAGGCAATTTATAATATCATTAAACATGGCGCTACATTTAAGGATCTTGGAGAAGATTATTTGACAACTCAAACCAAACAAAGAGCCATTAAAAATGGGGGTGTGGTAACCATATGAGGATTATAAAAATTGTATTTACAGGTAAATAAAAAAATGATCAAAAAGGAATTGCTGGATATTATCGAAAATAGTCAAAGAAAAATTACTCAGGGAGAGCTGGAAAAAGCATTATCCAAAAAATATTTTTTAAGAAGGAAAGAAATAAAATCACTCATAAGATATCTGATAACAGAAAATTTTTTGACGTATGCAACTCATTATGGTCATACGTTTATAGAGAAGTCTTTCAACAAGGCCGTTCGCATATCAAAGCACGTCATTCTGAAACCGCCGGACTTTACTTATAAACCCAAAGCAGATGATGTGGTAATTGATATATGGCAGGGCGTTTCATTCGGCAATGGTCAACATCCAACTACAAGGCTGGCAATAAGAGGCATAGAGTATGCTTTAAATGAAATAAATTTATTGGAAGATAAAGATAAAACAAGCGTTCTTGATATCGGAACAGGCTCCGGAGTTCTGGCATTAAGCGCTTTACTGTTTGGAATAAAAAAGGCGGTGGGAATAGATATAGATCCATGTTCTATGAACGAAGCCAGGGAAAATGGCAAAATTAACGGCCTTGAGGATAAATTTGAAGTTAGTGATCATTCTCTGGAATATTTTAATAATAGTTTTACTCTGATAACAGCAAATTTGAGGTATCCGACACTAATAGCTATATATCAGAACGTCGCAGAAAGAACTGAAAAAAATGGGGCAGTTATTCTTTCCGGGATAAAACAGGATGAGGTTTCAGCTTTAATTGATTTGTACACGGAAAAATATTTTGAATGTAAATGGAAAGAATTTGAAAAAGGATGGGCAGGTCTTGTATTTTTGAAGACGACTGAAGAATATGTGAAGTGTGTGGGACATCCATAAATCAGAAGTTATTTCGTCCACGTTTCTTAGAGCCTATTTCAGTAGGCGACTGAGCGCAACCAAAAAGGCCAGTTGGAAGGGCACGAACCATGTGTGCATGGCCTACTGAAATAGGCTCTTAGTACCTGTCAAAAAATATCAATAATAAACCTTGCTTTTAGCCTAAAAGGTGTTATTATTTCTTTAATCAATAAAGGCCTGTTCTTAATTGGCCGGCCGGTTTCGTTCTAAAGGAAAGTACCATTTGTCAAAGTGGCACCCTGAAGTCTGGGACTATGAGAATTTCTGGAAAGGAGGGTGTTAATTATGGCTAATGGAATTGTAAAATGGTTTAATAGCGGTAAAGGGTTTGGTTTCATTGAGCAGGAAGATGGCCCGGATGTATTTGTTCATCATTCAGCAATCAATGCAAGTGGTTTCAAGTCTCTTGATGAAGGCGACCGAGTTACCTTTGACATTGAGCAGGGTCAAAAAGGTCCTGCTGCAACAAATGTTACTACGATTTAGACCAATATTTATGAGTTAAAAAAAGGGCATTCCATCGAATTATGAGGGGAATGCCCTTTTAATTTTTGAGTTGTCGTCATCAAGCCGTGAAAGAAAGGATTCCGTTCTTTTTGTACATATCGGTTTGGCCGCCCATGCGGCAAGGCCGCGAAGGATTGGATCGGGAGATTCCATATATGGGCACAGCAAATCAGCAAAATTTTTTACAAGATGCGGCCTGGCATGAGCAAGCCTTCCAATGCCCCATAACACACCCCTTTGCAGAATTTCATGTTCAAGATAATTTCCGTCAGGCATGATGTAGGATATAAGTATTTTATGGTATTCTCCTGCAAGCCTTTCGTGCCTGGCCATAATTTCGCCCATTGCCTCGGGCGAACCCCAGCCTATTCCACCGGATTCGTCATTGAGATTCCAGATCAGACGGCGCATTATAACCCGCGCCGATTCCATATCATGATCAGCAAGGTTTGAAACAACTGCGCCCATTGCGGCAACAGCCCGCCAT
>DAOWEW010000240.1 GCA_030638305.1 Desulfobacteraceae bacterium | reverse complement strand
TTCGGCGTGCTAATTGATAAGCCAAAGCTACATGAGTTTGCTCTCTCGTGTATTTATGTCTTAAAAAATATATAAAATGGCAGCATTCCTTAACTTTAGGCACTTTAATATACTTTAGCTCACTTTAGGCACTTATGTCCGTACCCGCAGGTGCGCTAATTTAATTAAAGTACTTGATAAACTATTACCATCTTCCTCAAATGAATCTTCAAATCCGACTCAAACTCACCAGAACTGCTCTGATAATTATCTGGAGTATCAGTTTTTTGTGTTTTGTTCTGACACTGATGACAGGCATGAGCTCGTCCTATGCCGGGCCGAATACCTTTGTCTGGCTTCAAAGTCTTGGCATTTTTACACTACTTGCAGGAACAGGGAGCGGTTTATGTTATGGCCGATGGCAGTTTCGATGTCTTCAAAATCAGATTTCAGATCAATCAAAAAAAATCAAACAATACAAGGAAAGATACCGAAGTTTGGTGGAAAGTGCTGAAGACTTTATCTTTACAGTAGACGAGTCCGGCTGCTTTCGATCTCTTAACAGTTTTACTGCTGCTTTTTTTGGGGGGAACCCCTCGCAATTTGTAGGCCAGCCGCTTTCAAATCTTTTTTCACAAGAAGTTGCCGGAGAACAACTCAAACTTATTAAATCGGTATTTGAGTTTGGGAAAAGCATGCGGGATGAATTTATGATAGCGAGAGGGGAATATCAAATATGGCTAAACGCTAACTTTATGCCCCGCAAGGACGAAAATGGAAATGTAATATCGGTTTTATGCATTGCCAGAGATATTACAGAAAGCAAGAAGCTGGAAAACCAGCTTATTAATACTGAAAAACTTGCCTCAATGGGAACTCTTGCTGCTGGGGTTGCACACGAGATTAATAATCCGCTTGGTATTATCCTGGGTTTTACCGATCTTCTTCTGGAAAAATGTAAAAAAAACAGCCAGGATTATCAAGACCTGAAAACAATTGAACGCCATGGCCTTCATTGCAAGGTAGTGGTGGAAAATCTGCTGAGATTTGCCCGTCATGGAGATGGCATTTACGAATACTGTGATATCAATAAATCTATCAGAAATATCATGGACGTGGTTAAACACTCATTGGACATGAACGACATTGATCTTCGATTAAGCCTTGCGCCGGATCTTCCTGAAGTTAAAGGTGATTTACGACAAATGCAGCAGGTAATACTGAACCTGGTCAACAACGCAGCCGCCGCAATGAACAATAGAGGGATTTTGTGGATAAGTTCAGCCATTGATGCTAATAATGAAAAAATCGTTGTAATTGTCCGTGATAATGGAGATGGGATTCCGCCTGAATACATGGATAAAATTTTTGATCCATTTTTTACAACAAAGAGTGAAGGGGAAGGCACGGGTTTGGGTCTTTCTGTAAGTCATGGAATTATAAGTAAATATGAGGGAAGAATTTCCTGCGAGAGCAATACATCCGACTCTGGCATAAACCCAAGAGGAACCACTTTTAAAATTACATTAAGGGTTAAACAGGTCTGATTATGGATGGAAGAATTTTAATAGTTGACGATGAAAAGGATATGCTTGTCCTTTTAAAAAGAATAATTGAAGAAAAAACCAGCCATATTGTTGAAACAGAATACGATCCTTTGAAGGCCGTAGAACTGCTGAGAAAACAGCAATTCGATATCATAATAACTGATTTAAAAATGCCGAAAATGGATGGGATAGCCATCCTTGATATGGTACAAAATATTCAAGCCTCTGCTGTTGTGGTAATTATGACAGCATATGCCACTATTGAAACCGCTGTAGAAGCAACCAGAAAAGGAGTTTT
The DNA here is from genome assembly GCA_030638305.1 of Desulfobacteraceae bacterium. Next base: position 2,647 of record DAOWEW010000240.1, on the reverse strand, counting down.
TGATTATATATCAAAGCCCTTTCGTAAAGAACGGATACTTATAACAATTAACAAGGCCATGGAATGGCTGAAGCTCAAACAAGAAAATATAATTCTGAGAAATTCTCTTCGGCAAAAAAAAGCATTTCCTCCAATTATCGGTTCCAGCCCCCCTATTATGTCAATAATAAAAATGATTGATCAGGTAGCCAGATCAACCGCTACGATTTTTATAAGCGGTGAAAGCGGTACAGGGAAAGAACTGGCAGCAAGAGCTGTTCATTATCACAGCGATCGTAAAAACAAGCCTTTTATAACGGTCAACTGTACTGCCATGCCTGAACAAATTATAGAAAGCGAACTTTTCGGTCACGTCAAGGGCTCCTTTACCGGCGCATGGAAAAACAAGAGAGGAATTATTGAAGAAGCAGACAGCGGCACTCTTTTCTTAGACGAAATAGGAGACCTGAACATAGCCATGCAGGCCAAATTGCTTCGGCTCCTGCAGGAAGGGGAATACAAGCCGGTTGGAGGTCTGACAACAAAACAGGCAGATATCCGTTTTGTTGTTGCTACCAATCAGGATCTTAAAAAACTAATTGAAGTAAAACAATTTCGAGAAGATCTTTACTACAGGCTTAATGTTATCAATTTACACCTGCCCTCTTTAAGGGATAGAAAAGAAGACATCCCTGTTTTAGCGCACCATTTTCTCAAAAAATTCAATTCTTTAAATAATAAAAAAATAAGCACTATCAATCCTGAGGCAATATCAGCGCTAATGTACAAGAGCTGGCCCGGAAATATCAGGGAGCTGGAAAACTGTATTGAGCGTGGAGTTATTTTCTGTCAATCCGATACAATTAAAATCCCGGATATATTGCCACAAGAATCCGTAGCGCATACTTCGCCTTTTTTTGATCACAACATTTATACACTTCCATTTAAAGAGGCAAAAGAAATCATTACAAAGGCCTTTCATAACAAATATATTAATTGGATCCTTCAACAAAATCATGGTAATATTTCCAGGGCTGCCGAACAGGCTGAACTGCAAAGACAATATCTCCACCGACTAATAAAAGAAGAAAATATTAACACTGAAATATTTAAGTCTTTCTAACTATAGCGCGTTTCATATAACTTCATACTATTTTGCGATATTTTAATTAAGCTTTACTGATTAATAATAAAGACTTAGAAGTATAAATCCTGTACGAAGTCATATGAAACGCGCTATACAAGGAGAAGCTATGAAGAAAAACTATACTATTACGGCAGAGGTAACCACGAAAGATGAAAAAAAAGCTGTGGCAGAACTGGCAGATAAAATTAACCAGGATGAAATGGCCGGCGTTATCTTTTTTTGTTCGTCAGAATATGACTTAGATAAATTGGCAAAGGAAATTGACGCTGCGTTTTCCTGCCCGGTTGCAGGCTGTACAACAGTAGGAGAAATAGGTGAACATTATCAATCCGGTGGCATAGTCGGCGTTAGTTTTTCGTCTGCTGTATTCCGACTGCATGCAAAGTTAATAGAAGGATTGCATGATTGTGAAGCTGAAAAAGTAAAAGAGTTTATCGGTTTAATGAAGTCTGATCTTGAGTTTTCTGAAACAATTGATCCGAAAAAAATGTTTGGTTTTTTACTGATAGACGGGCTTTCCAGATTGGAAGAAGTGTTTGTCGCGGCGCTTTACAGCGTTGTTGATGGTATGTCCATTATCGGTGGTTCGGCTGGTGATGATCTTAAATTTGAAGAAACGAAAGTATATGCAGACGGTAAATTTATTTCCAATGCCGCGGTTTTTACGCTTATTGAAACAAAGCTGCCCTTTAAGGCTTTCAAACTTCAGCACTTTGTACCTTCTGAGATAGACATGGTTGTAACGGAAGCCGATCCGTCAAAACGCATTGTATATGAAATAGACGGCGGACCTGCGGCAAAAGAATATGCCGGGCTTATAGGTGTGGATGTTTCGGAATTAAATGCCGCAGTATTTGCAATGTATCCGGTAATGCTTCAAATAGGGGATGAATGGTATGTGCGTGCTCTTCAGGAAGTAAACGAAGATGGCAGTCTTACATTTTCCTGTGCTATTGAAAGCGGTTTGGTATTAACAGTCGGCAAAGGCGTCGGACTTGTGGATACGCTAAAAAAACAGGTTGATAAGTTTCAGGCGGAATTTGAAAGCATTGAGCTTACCTTAGGCTGCGATTGTATGTTGCGCCGTATGGAAATTTTTGAGAAAAAGGAAAAAGAAAAAGTGGAACATGAGCTAAACAGAATCAATTTTTTAGGTTTCAGTACCTATGGGGAACAATATAATTCAATCCACATAAACCAAACATTAACCGGCGTTGTTTTTGGTGGAAAAACAGAATAGGTTTTCTGTCATTCTGAGAGAGGGAATTCCGAAGAATCCCCTGATTTTGTTCAATGCCTGCCTGTTTTTATAATGATATTTTAATAGTATAGGAATTTCCATTTTTTGCTTAATGAATTCGGTATGATAAGATAGATGAGTAAAAAGTGCCTAAAGTATATTAAAGTGCCTAAAATGCCTAAAGTTGTGGTACGCCTTCGGTGCGCTAATTTAAAGTTGACAAGGCACTTGGATTTTATAAAAAAAAGAGGTTTTAATTGTGTCTGAAATAAAGGAACTGC
>DAOWEW010000231.1 GCA_030638305.1 Desulfobacteraceae bacterium | reverse complement strand
TCATCTAAATACCTCTATTTTATGGCCTTGAACATCAAATAAGAAGCGCAAGGTACGTTAAATTGAAATTTTACAAATAGCATATTATCGTATGGAATAGAACTTTTAATGCTGATAAAATAGAAAATCAGCAGATACTAATTACATCTTGTAGTCGCTCCCCATGCGGGAGCGTGGATTGAAACTTATTTAGTTTATTAAATACTTGATTATCTAAGGTCGCTCCCCATGCGGGAGCGTGGATTGAAACCAACCCGGTACAAGAAAAACACCATCGCATCTTTTGTCGCTCCCCATGCGGGAGCGTGGATTGAAACTGGATACATTCTTTGCCTCCTTTTTTTGTTTGTGTCGCTCCCCATGCGGGAGCGTGGATTGAAACTCTAAACATCTTATTTGTGTTATCGCCTCCTAATGTCGCTCCCCATGCGGGAGCGTGGATTGAAGTCTTTGAACCAATTATAGAAAAATCAACTGCATATGAAAACATTCTTGATTTGTCACCGCGGAGCCCTCGGTGATTTTATACTTACATGGCCTGCAATTTTTTGTTTACGAAAAATTTTACCGGATTATCTTTTTAAAGGTATTGGCCGCCCGGAATATATGCGTTCAGCTATTAATTTCGGTTTGCTTGATTCATTCATAAACATGGATTCTTCAAAATTGCTTGATCTATTCAATGGAAAAGCGATTCCGCCGGAGATAGGCCATCCAGACGGCGCTGTACTCTGGCTATCATCCGGACAGAATGTAGTTAATCTTCTCAAAAAACATGCTTTGCTGCCGGTTGTATTGATTGCTCCCTTTCCGGCCAAACGGATGCATGTGGCACGTTATCACTGTCAATCCATGCAATCCCATTTTCCTGTTAATATTCCTGAAAATCTTTCTGATTGTTTTTCTCCAGGAACAAAAAAAGGCAATTATGCTCTGATTCATCCAGGAAGCGGAAGCCCTGCAAAAAACTATTCGCTCCAATTTTACCTTGCTCTTGCTGATGAATTGCAACGATTTGGATATCAAAAAACAGGGTTTATCGCAGGGCCTGCAGAAAAAACAACCATCATGCCTGAGGATTTTACGGGCAGATGGATAGAATGGCCGGAAAATGTTGAAAAACTGGCTAATCTGCTTGCCGATGCATCACTTTATATTGGAAATGACTCCGGTGTAAGTCATCTCGCAGGAATTCTTGGGGTGCCGGCAATTGTTTTTTATAAAACTACTGATCCGGAAGTTTGGGGAGTCATAGGCAGAAAGGTAGCCTACATTAAAGCCGGTAACGAAAAATCAGCCTTGAATAAAGTTCTAAAGCTTCTACAGACTTTCAAATAATTTGTTAAAAAAATCTATATCATCAGAAAAAATGGAAAAAACAGATAGGTTTTCAGAAGCAGGCTCCTGGAAATTATAGAACCGTATTGTTTATCTTTATCCAAAGGTCTGTGGGTTTTTTCAGTTTTTTTCCGTCAATGCTCAGAACCGGAAGGGCACCGATAAGTGAATTAGTGATAATAACCTGATCGCTTAGAAACAAATCTTCAAGGCACAGCTTTTTGCTTTCCGACATGTAACCCAAACTTAAAAGAAGTTTGCATACAACCTTTTCCATGATACCGGGCAGCACGTGCGGCGAAATTGGCCTTATGAAAGTTTTATCCTTTATAAGCAGAATATTTGCTGTATTTGTTTCAGAGATTGTATCATCCGGATTCAATATGAGCGCTTCATCTGCTCCCTTTTTCTTCGCCCATTCTCCGGCAAGCAGGTAATATAAATAATTCAGGGTCTTGTAATCAGCAAGAGGTGTCTGGCGTGGCTTTGGGTAAACAACAAGATTTATTCCCTGTTCTCTTTTTTCTGCCAGCCGATGAATATATGGCCTGGCCATAACGAGAAGCGTAAAATCCAAGGAAGACTTTTCGCTGTTTCCTTTTGACGCAACAATTTTAACTGCTGCTGTCTCTTTCAGCAGGCCATTAATGGAAATTACCTGATATATAATATCCTGCCAGGTTAAATCCGGAACTTGTTCAAAAAAAAGATGCTTCCAGGTTTGATTAAATCTCGCAATATGCTCTTGAAGGTATTGCGGTTTTCCTTTATCCACCCTGATTGTTTCAAAAAAACCATATCCGAACAAAAATCCATGATCTGCAACATTTATCTTCGCAAGCTCTATGGGTTTAATGTTTCCGTTTATCCAGACATGGCTGCTTTTACTGCCTGATATTTTTTCTTTCCCTGTAAAGACCTCTCTGAGCGTTCTGCCTTTATGCATTGTTTCATCATACTCATCAAAGGGATCTGAATCAAAGATAATACCTCCTCCAACCGAAAATATGATTTTTTTATTAACTATTGTGGCTGTACGGATAGCAATAGAAAGATCCATTGTATCATGGAAACTTATGTATCCTGTGGAACCTGTATATATATGACGCCTGTGTAGCTCCAGTTCATCTATTATCTCCATTGATCTGATTTTAGGACAGCCTGTTATCGAACCACCGGGAAATGCGGCTTTGATAATATCCACAGTATCTTGATCTTTGCTCAAAATTCCTTCAACAACTGACACAAGATGAAAAACATTCTTATATGCTTCAAGTCTTTTGTGCTCAGCCACACGAACTGATCCTGCCTTACATATCTTTCCCAGGTCGTTACGCAGTAAATCGACTATCATCGAAAGCTCGGCATCATTCTTACTGCTGTTTTCAAGTTCAAGACCACGCCTTTTATCCTCATCAGGATTTTCTCCTCTTGGTATTGTACCCTTTATCGGTCTGGTTTCAACCCGATCACCTGATCGAAGAAGAAAACGTTCAGGCGATGTGGAAACAATAAAATGATCTCCGGCATTTATATAAGAAAAAAAGGGAGCGGGATTAAGTTTGTAAAGTGTTCTAAACAGACTAAAGGCATTGCCTTTAAAATTCATTTCAAAACGCTGGGAAATGTTCACCTGATATACATGGCCGGATGCAATGTATTCTTTTATCTGCTTAACAGCGTTTATGTATTTGGATTTTGTAAAATTTGATCGAAATCCATCTATATCTCCACTAAAACTCTCCATTGGCGGTTGTTTTGATACCAATATATTTTTAAAAGCTTCAAGGTCTTTGTGTAAAACGCTTTTTCCGGAAATAATACGTTCAGGAATAAGAAGCGATGTTCTGTCTTGTTTTCGATCATGTACAACTATTATTGAGGGAGCAAAAAAGCATATATGCGGAAGATAAAGATCATCAATAGAAGTGCGGGGAAGTTTTTCAAGACAATCTTTAAGATCATAAGACAGGTATCCCAAAATGCCTGAAATAAAAGGCGGTTGCATATGATAACCATTCAAGTGCTTAACATACGGCTTGTAAGCATTTAAGATATTCCGAAGCGTATCAAATGGATCTGCTTTAAAATTAAAAACATGATCTTCGGCTTTGATTTTCATGTCATTGATGCGTCCGGTAAAAGTCAACCAGGGTTTTGCACCAAGAATATGGTATCTTGAACAGTCATTATCTCCTCCGCTCATAAGAACAACTGTGCCGGGCATTGAGGCAAAACGAGCGGCAAAATCAAGGAAAGATTCGTCTAATTCAATGCGTTCAGTATGAAT
>DAOWEW010000196.1 GCA_030638305.1 Desulfobacteraceae bacterium | reverse complement strand
CATGGAAACAGCGACATGAGGTATATTGGGGAGATAGATGGCTACCATATCTCCCTTTTTGACACCAAGAGATACAAGAGCGTTTGCAACCATATTAGAGGCTCTGTACAGGTCATAATATGTCATGCGCGACCGTTCTCCCTCCTCGCTTTCAAATATCAGCGCCACCTTGTTTTTGCGGTGAGTCTTGATATGCCTGTCCAGGGCATTATAGGCTATATTGGTTTTTGCATTAACAAACCATTTAAAAAACGGTGCTTCAGACCGGTCAAGCACCTTGTCCCACTTTCTGAACCAGTCCAACTCCATAGCTGCCTCTTCCCAAAAGCCTTCGAGATCGGTTTTTCCCTTGCTTACGGCATCTTCATATTCGTTTGGATTGATATTCGCGTTAACTACCATTTCAGGCAGCGGCCGATAGAGCCGTTTTTCATTCATCAATGCTTCAGTTGTTTCTAATGTGGATTTACTTGTTTCATCTGCCATTTATCAAATTTTCCTTTCTTTTTTATACCTAAGTTGAACAATTTTCAGGAAAGAAATATGCTAAAATCTTTATGCGGTTCCTTCCAAGGCGGGAATGCACAAAAAATTTCTACAAAAAAATTAAATCTATCTTTTTAATACGAATATTCCCAAATAGCAAGAGCATATCTGAATTTTCAGCAATTTTGATTACGGCATTTTTTCTTTTACAATTGTGCGTTCTTCAAAATTAGAATTGCTGTTTTTTGTGACCCCTTGTGTTTTTCTCCGGTTGTATTTTTTGACAAAAAAGTTTAGGAACGTGGACGAATTAACTTTCACAAATGGTAGCATGCCTTAAACCTTAAACCTTGAACCTTAAACCTTGTATGCTGTACACCTTCTGTGGTTACAAGATGTTAAGTCATTTGGAAAACTTTTATTTATATGGTATCAAATGATATGGTTACAAAATGTAGAAGAAATAAACAGCGGGTGGCAGTATATAAGTATCAGCGGGATTCCCGTTATTTTGCCCAGATAGCCGAAGGTATAATAGAAGCAAGTGCAAAAGAGCTGGCCGAACTCGGTGCAGAAGACATTGTTTCGGAGTTTCGCGGAATTCATTTCAAAGCAGACAAATCAACACTGTATCGCATTAATTATTTGACAAGGCTTGCTTCACGGTGCCTTGCGCCGTTAATATCATTTCATTGTCATGATACCGATACGTTGTATAAGAAGGCAAAACAGATACAGTGGGAAGATTTTTTTGCAGAAGGCAGTACATTTGCCGTATCGGGAAATGTTTCCGACAGTACTATTTCTCACTCAAAGTATGCTTCTCTTCGCATCAAAGATGCTGTTGCGGATTATTTCAAGGAAAAAACCGGTAAGCGCCCTGATGTGTCTGTAAGGAATCCTGATATCCTGATAGATCTTCATATCAGACATGACAAGGTCGTAATAAGTCTTGATACATCGGGAGGTGCGCTTCACAAAAGAGGATACAGAGAAAAGACAGTATTGGCGCCCATGCAGGAAACTGTAGCGGCAGCAATTATCCGATGTGCAGAATGGAACGGATCTGTTCCTTTGTATGATCCCATGTGCGGTTCCGGAACACTTTTGTGCGAAGCGCTTATGCAGTACTGCAACATTCCTTCGGGCATTTTCAGAAACAAATTCGGTTTTGAATTTCTGCCTGACTTTGATGGTTCTATCTGGAAGCAGGTTAAAAAAGAGGCTGACACAAAAATCCGTGAGTTGCCGCAAGGGCTGATTGCAGGTAGTGATCTGTCCAAAGAAGCTGTTGATGCGGCGAGGATAAACATAATGAGGCTTAATTACGGAAAGAATGTAAGCGTTGAAAGGGCTGACTTCAGAGAATTGCCTGCTATTGAGGGACGGGTAATTGTAGCAAACCCTCCTTATGGCATTCGAATGAGTGAAAATGAGAATATTGAAGCATTTTACAAGAATCTCGGTAATTTTCTTAAACAGAAATGCAAAGGTTCAACTGCTTATATTTACTTCGGAGAACGTAAATATATAAAAAAAATCGGTTTGAAAGCATCCTGGAAAAAACCGATCAAAACAGGCGGGCTTGACGGCAGACTGGTTAAATATGAGATGTACTGAACCCTGAACCTTGAACCTTAAATATGAATGATAATCGTAAAAGCAGAACGCAAAAGAAAAATGAAGCCAGGGCTTTGCAGAAGCTTGGCGAACAGCTTGTAGCCATATCGTCTGAACAGTTTGAAGGTATTGATATTTCGGATGATTTGCGTAATGCCGTTATTGTTGCCGGAAAAACAAAAAGTCACGGAGCAAGGCGCAGGCAATTGCAATACATCGGCACACTCATGCGTGATATCGACCCTGAACCCATACAGAATGCTCTTGAAAATTTCAGGCTCGGTGACCATCAAAAAATCCTTGCCTTTAAAAAGATTGAAAAATGGCGGGATGAACTTAAGGAAGGAAACAGAGTGCTAATTGAAGAAATTCTAAACAACTGTCCTGATGCAGAAAGGCAGCGCCTGACGCAACTTGCAAGAAACGCACGCAATGAATATGAAGCAGAAAAAGGCGTAAAATCCTCAAAAATACTTTTTCGTTATCTGAAGCAGATTTCAAACCTTTGAGAGAAGAACAACCTATCCTGTTTTTCCCTTGACTAAATATCGGATAACAATTATATTCCTTTCTATCAAATAAATGGGATTCAGAAATTATGGGGATACGGGAAAGGAAAGAACGAGAGAAAGGAAGAAGGCGGCAGCAGATCATGATAGCTGCAAAGAGGGTGTTTTCCCTAAAAGGCTTTAACAAGGCTACCATGGAAGATATTGCCAATGAAGCTGAGCTAAGTCCCGGAACCCTTTATCTTTATTTTAAAAATAAAGATGAACTCTGTGCCTCCCTTTCTCTCAGAATACTGCAATATCTTAATATTAAATTAAAATATGTAAGCAGTGAAAAGGATTTAGAACCGGAGCAGAAAATAGAAGCATTAAAAGAAGCCATGTATGACGTTTATGAATTTGATCCTTTAATACTTATCAACATGCTTCATTTACAATCAAGCGAAGTCCTTAAAAATTTATCCCCTCAGTTAGTTTCAAACATAAAAGAATTGTCAAATAATTCAATTGAGACAATGGCTGATATATTTGAAGACGGAATCAAGAAAAATGTTTTTATAAATAAAAAACCATTTGATCTTGCAGAAATACTGTGGGCTCTTTTTTCCGGCACCGTACTTTGCGATGAAAGCAAAGGAATTATTACAAACAATAAAAACAATAAAAATCGTTTAAAACTAACCATTGAGAACGCTTTTGAAATATTTGCCAGAGGTATAAGAAAATAGATGAATAAGAAAATAAATACCCCATGCAAAAAATCTATATAGACAAGGATGTTGTTGATTCCAGCCAGGTTACTTCAATTTTATCACGCCTGAAAATTCCTGCCGTAGTTGTAAAGAATGCCCGTGAAGTCTATGATGCGATTTCCTGTGCAGATGATCCTATTCTGGAAGGGAAAAAAACACTTTTTCTGACCAGAAATAAAGGTGATTTTATCAGAAAATGTCCCGGCACCCGATATTACACATGTTGTGACTATAATATCTTGCATATAGGAACATTTTGCACTATGGACTGTTCGTACTGTATAATGCAGGCATATTTTCATATACCTGTGCTTCAGTACTTTGTTAACAGGAATGATCTTGAAGCTGAGTTAAACAATTTATTTGCGAAAAAAACTGTGTGTAGAATAGGTACCGGGGAATTTACAGACAGTATGATCTGGGAAATGTGGACAGACCTTTCTGCTTTTCTTGTTCCAAAATTTTCAAAGCAATCATGTGCTGTTCTGGAATTAAAAACCAAAACAACAGCTATTGAAAAGTTAAAATCTCTCAGGCATAATCGTAAAACAATTGTTGCCTGGTCACTCAATACAAATAGAGTGATAGAGAATGAAGAACTTCGTACCACATCGCTAACCGCAAGACTTAAAGCAGCAGCAAAATGTGAGGAATGGGGATACCCTCTTGCCTTTCATTTTGATCCGCTAATTATATATGATGGCTGTGAAGAAGATTACAGGAAGGTAATTGAACAGCTTTTTTCCCATGTATCTTCAAAGAATATTGTTTGGATAAGTCTTGGCACATTTCGTTTTATGCCGTCCTTAAAATCAATTATAAAAAAACGCTTTCCTGATTCAAAAATTATATATGGAGAATTTATTACAGGCATTGACGGCAAGATGAGATATTTCAAGCCTCTTCGTATCGAACTTTATCAAAAAATAGTCTCCTGTATAAGGAGTATAGCCCCGGATGTGCTTATATATTTTTGTATGGAAGATGATGAAGTATGGAAAAAATCTCTTGGATTTATTCCATCTGAACACGGAGGTCTGCCGGGAATGCTTGATAAAAGTGCGGTACGACATTGCCGGTTG
>DAOWEW010000222.1 GCA_030638305.1 Desulfobacteraceae bacterium | reverse complement strand
TTAAAAAATGAAATGTTCTTATATCCGCAGGGTCTAAGCTTTTACCTACCCACTGAGGCCTTGATTCGTCAACGAAGCATGTTGGGCAGTAGCATAAAGGGCACGCATTTCTGCAAGCATAACAGCGAATGCATTTAGACAGGATATCATCGAAATAGTTCCATTTATCATCAGGCGCCATGGCCTCAATTTTGCGCACATCCTCATATCTATCAACATTTTTTTGTTCATCTAAAAGATCGGCAACAAGCTCGTCGTAAATAACGGGATTTCGGTGTATGCATATTTTGCAGTTTTCCTGTAATACATCGCTTTTATTTAAGGTCTTCTCAAAACCTTCTCCTTTTACAATTATACTTTCCTCTTCTTCCAAGACTTCCTTTATTTCATTTTCAAACATGGAAGTTATTTGATTTTTATCAATCATTCCTTTGCACGGCACACCGATTATAACAAGTTGTTCTCTTTTTATCTTGTTTTCTATGATATGCGTTACAATATTTCTTGAATCGCAACCCTTGGCAATTATACCTATTTTTTCTTTTCTGTCAGTCAGGTAATTTACCAGGTTGATCCCGCAGTTACTGTCCCATACAAGTTCTTTGACTTGTTCCGGCGTTTTCGCAAAACACGGCTCATTCATCATAGGAACGGTTCCTTTGCGAAAGCCGATGATCACTTCAACTTTTTCTTTTTTTAAAAGTCTTGCTGATATTTCTTTAATTTTTGTTGTGTAATCTGACATATTAACCAACCTTATAGCGGTTTACGGTTCAAAGGTTCAGGGTTCAGGGTTTACGGTTTACGAATTATAGTTTACAGGTTTTTCAATGAATATGCAACGACTGAAGCATTTTAATCAATGAACCGAGCCTCTTATTTTTATGTTTTGATCAACCGTTAACTGTTAACCGTAAACGCTTTTTTTATCCCATGTTTTCTCGGCCCCAGTGCTTTTACTGCCGAGGTGACTTCTTTAACTACACTTGCAAACTTTGTGGATTCAGCAGAGGATATCCATGAAAAATGTAAACGGCCAGGCTCAATTCCCATATATTCTATGAGATTTTTAAAAAGAGCGAATTTTCTGCGGGCATAATAATTACCTTCCAGATAATGGCAATCTCCCGGATGACATCCTGATACCCAAACCCCGTCCGCACCTTTCATGAATGCAGTTAGAATAAACTTTGGGCTCATCCTGCCAGCGCACGGAATCCTTATTAATCTGACATTGGGTGGATATTGCATGCGGCTAACACCTGCAAGGTCTGCGGCTCCATAGCTGCACCAGTTGCACAAAAAACCGACTATTCTGGGTTCCCAATCTTTCATTATTATTTTCTCCTTAATCACGAACGTACTTTTCAGCGGCTGCTGCTGAGGGGAACAAGGCCTTTACAAAAGAGAATTAAATACAAAATTAAGCAAAAATAAAAGTAGCACTACCCTCAGCATCCCTCTCCACATACTATTTGAAATAGTAGTATTTTTTTCGAAATTTTGTTACTCGTTTCTGAACTTCAATGTTTTGAAATTTCAAATCTATTATAGGAATCAATACTGCAACTTTATTAAATTCATCATAAAAAGAACAAAACACTTCTCTTTTTTCTGGAACAAAAACTACTCCATCAAAATTTTTCCAATCATCATTCACGAAATATTCAACCAATTTTTTGTCATATTTTTTAGATTCAGCTTTTGCCTTTGCCAATAAAGGAAGCTTTTTGTGAATAAATTTTTCGATTTTAAATCCATCTTTTTCAAACATTTCTAATCTATAGCTCTAATCAATAACCTATTGCACACAGCAAGAACGAACAAGCGGCCGCTATTCGAGACACCAAAGGTGATATATCGAAACTCGTCAATTGAATGGTCAGGGTCAATGCCGGTTGCGGAAAAAATGCTTCAGCATTTTTGTCCGTTGCATTTTATTTGTTAAACTTTCCTCTTGATTGGTTTAAGGCGAGTAGCCGGCATTCTTTTTCGACGCTGATTCTGTGGGTCCACCTCAATCCCAACAGATTCAAGTGCGGTGACACCAAGAATTGGCTCAACACCTGTCTTGCCAAAGATGATAGTACCCCCACCATAAATTCAATATCAGCAGTTGTTATATCCATCTTGAGTTCACTACCATCAGCAAGTTCGTAAATTCTCTGTGCTTTAGGTTTAAGCCCAATGCTTTCAAGGTGTTCCCTTGGAACAAGCGAATCTACAACACCAGTATCTACCCAAAAAAGTTCTTCCCAGCTTTTATCCGGTAAAGCTGGGTTGCGGATTGTGACTGTTACATGAGTTGCTCCCACGTTCCTTAAAGAAACCTGTCAATCGGGACGTCAAATAACTGAGATAATTTCTTGGCAACATCTTTACTGATGCTCCGTTTATTACGTTCCATGTCAGATATTTTCTGTCGAGTAAATTTGCCAAGCTTCTGACCTAAGTCTGCTTGCGTCAGCCCAAAATTTTCCCGATAAATTTTTAAAGTATCTCCAGGAATTGTTGCTTTGCTGACGTCTTTATACCAGTTTGTATCAAAGATATTCAGGAGTTCTTCGTCATTCTCTACCACCTCAACGTCTTGTCCGAATTCTCGTTCAAGATATTCCAAGACTCCAGGGGGGATATTTCCTTTTACCTTGAAAAGAGTCGTATTAGTACGGGGCTTTCTCACGACTGCCAACATAATAACACCTCAATAATTATTGTGTGGTTTTGATGCCTCCAGCAAGCAACCCAAAACGTTCCCAGGTGGCAATGGTATTCGGTCTGACTGAGTTTGCTGTAGTTTTGCCATGTTCGTTGTTCAGGACCTTTTTCTCTCAAATCTTTGGCTAAAACCGCCATCTTTTTTTGTACCCATACCGGAAGTTTTCTTAACCCTTTTGTCACATTCCTTTTTAGAACAACATCGTATTTCATAAATAATATCGTTATGTACCCCAAATAAGGGTACAGATCAAGAGGAATTTTGTTACCGTATGTCAAAATATAGCATAGGCATATTTTGAACTTCCAAAATCTTATTTCCTTTTAGGAAACAATTCATTTCATTGAGCGCAGCCCCGCTGTCGCCTATTGGTATCGTAAACAATTTTATTTGGCTTCGCCCCCATGACTCGTTGTTTTCCCTCCATTCGCTTGGCGCTGCGTCCCTTGCGCCCGCTCATTCCGTTCAAACAACTCGTTTTGCTCATAGGTAAAGCCGGAACAAGCTGCCAACTGACTACGGGACGAACACAACGCGGAAGCCAATGACCGATGAAGTCATTGCGGTTAACTGGGATGAAGTCGTAGCGAAGAGCAGAACGACAAAATAGCCCAAAGGAGTTCCAGCTACCGCCGCGCAACACACGGCGCGAACCAGTTTCCGATCCAGCAGGATTTTCTACAACACCTTTCTTTTTACATTCATCGTAATATTTCTCGCCATACCAATCCATACACCATTCCCAAACATTTCCGTGCATATCGTAAAGACCCCAGGCATTGGGCGGATAACTGCCAACCGGTGTTGTTTTTTCGAGATATTTACCTTCGGGCAGCATCGCCAACCTCGTCGTTTAGAGAAAACTTCTTTTCCCATTCTTCCTGCTTTTTCTTTATGTCACGAGCAATAGTCGCGATAAGTGGAACTATCAGGTGTTCCTTGCGTTCGTATTGCCAGGCGTTGAACCAAACGGCAACAGCGGCATTATCACCCTGGCCTTCCCAGTCGACAATTTCCCACATCAAACGCATGAGTGAGGTCTTACCTGATCCCCAGTTACCAAAGACTCCGACTTAAAAACCCATCCAATTTTGTGATCCAGTCTTTCATATACATAGGAATACGGCGCATGGCCTGGCCTTCGGCAAACACCAGATACTGTTCAACCAGATTGTTCAAAGCGCTTAATTCCGCTTCATCAAGATAATTTTTGGCAGTCACCACATCCTGCTTTCGCACCTTGGGGCCGCGCCAGTTTGTCAAGCCCATATTCGGACTGGTGTGGTGTGCCCGGTGATGGCCCAGTGCATCTTATTTTGAACCGTCTTGAAAAAATTGATGCTGATATCCAGGGTAGAATCATAATCAGAACTGGTGGCATAAATATCGGTGATCTTCCGGTAAAAACGCTTTTCAGAGGTACGAATGTCCTGAATGCGTCTAAGCAGTTCATCAAAATAATCAAAAGGATGATCAGGATTTTTCAGCCGTTCATCATCCAGCACAAAGCCCTTGATGATGTATTCCTTTAAACGCTGGGTATGCCCATATACGGAAACGGGTGGCTACATGGGATTTGATGCGATAGCCCACTGAGATGATAGCGTCGAGGCTGTAAAGTTTCTGAGTTCTTTTTACCTGTCTGTTTCCTTCGTTTTGAACTATTAAGAAATTCTTAATAGTTGCCCGATCATCTAACTCTCCCTCTTCAAAGATGTTTTTCAAGTGCAGGTTGATGTTGGGCACGGTGGTACGGAACAGCTCGGCCATCTGTTTCTGAGTCAGCCAGACGCTTTCCGCCTCAAGCTGCACTTCAATCCTTGTCTGGCCGTCTTCAAACTGGTAAATCAGCATCTGCGACCCTTTTTGCAAATCTCTTTTATCTGTCATGTCAGCAACTGCCTTTTCAAGCTCAAGAGTACTTTGTTCCAGCTTCAAAATATCTGCTTTAATCTCTACAAAATAAAACAGTTAGGAACGTGGACGAAATAACTTCACCAAGTAGGCGCACAGATTTGGGTCAGGTTTGTTCGATCTTAAATCACAAAAGTTGAAGGAATATCGAGCTATTTCGATATTATTGTGATCTCAGATTGGGCAAATATGACCTGAAGCTGTGATGCATAGTTGGTGAAGTTATTTCGTCCACGT
>DAOWEW010000213.1 GCA_030638305.1 Desulfobacteraceae bacterium | reverse complement strand
CTTAGGAACGTGAACGATTCATGACATCACAAAATAACATTACAAAACGTATCCAAAAAATTCTGGTTTTTCAGCAAAACGGCATGGGAGAAAGCAAAATACATGGGATCATAAAATATGGAGAAAACCTTTTTGACCTGCAAATAATATCAATCGACCAACCCCTGCCCCCTGTAATTGACGATTCAATACAATATCTGCCCCATGACATCAATGCCGACCTGGTATTAGATTATCTTGCACATCCTGACCTTTCACATGATCTTGGAGTTATGTGTGTAAATAAAAAAATTCCTGTAATTGCAACAGGTAAAAAATCGCAAGTTAAAGGTGTCTTTACGCCTCCCACATGATGTGGTTTATCAAGGCAGGTCTGCCTTGGTCTTTATGGCGAGAAATTCGGCTTGCCGGAATTTTCTATTAAAATCACTGCCGGAAGGATTGCCGATATCAAAATACTAAGGGGAGCTCCCTGCGGTGCCACGTGGGAAGCATCTGAACGCATCTTAAACCTGTCCGTACAAGATGCTGTTGAACATATAGGTCTGGAAACACAGTTCTTTTGTAAAGCTGATCCCTCAGGGTGGGATCCAATCTATGGAAAAAGTCCTGTTCACTTAGCCGGAGAACTACACAAGGCATCGTTCAGAAAAGCCATATCCGGCGAAATGCGAATCTAAAATATTATTGACGATTTCAACAATATTCTGTTATATATTTAAATTCGGCCAATTATAAATTTTGTGAGGAAAAAGGGTTTAAAAAAATACAGGGATGAAAAATAATAAAAAAATTGCATTGGTTGTCGGTGGAAGTCGAGGGATCGGGAAAGCAATAGCAATCCGTCTTGCCAGGTCCGGTTTTAATATTTGGCTTACCTATCGAAGTAATCACGATGCTGCCGATCAAACAAAGGAAAAAATAGAAAAAACAGGGAGATTCTGTCAAACTCTTTCATTTGATGTTTCTGATTATAAAGAAACAGAGGCGGCCCTGGGAAAAAAAGCAGATGAGCGTCCACCTGATGTAGTGATATATAATGCAGGCATAACCCGTGATAACCTTCTGATGTGGATGACAAAGGAAGAATGGGATTCAGTTCTTTCTGTAAATCTTGATGGATTTTACAATGTCATGCATGCTGTATTGTTTCCAATGCTTCGTGAGAAACAGGGACGAATCATTGTAGTTTCTTCCACTTCAGGCCAAATCGGTCAAGCCGGTCAGGTAAACTACTCTGCATCTAAAGCAGGATTGATTGGTGCTGCAAAAGCATTGGCAAGGGAAGTTGGAAAGAGAAATATTATTGTTAATGCAGTTGCTCCGGGAGTGATTGAAACAGATATGACCGAAGATCTTTCAAAAGAAAAAATTTTGCCTCTTATCCCGCTTAATCGTTTTGGAAGTTCCGCAGATGTTGCATCAGTCGTTAATTTTTTATGCAGCGAAGAAAATATGTATATTCACGGTCAGGTTATCGGCATTAACGGAGGGCTGGCCATATAAATAATGAAAAAATATGATAATATAGTTGTAGGTAGCGGTATTAGCGGATTGACGCTTGCTCTTTTGCTTGGCATGAACGACCATTCCGTTCTGCTTCTTGAAAAAAATACACGTATCGGCGGATCACTTGCAAGGTTTTACAAACAAGGGATTCCTTTTGATACAGGTTTTCATTTTACCGGTGGATTTTATAAGAACGGAATTCTTCACGATATGCTGACTGTTCTTGGGATCCATGATTATATCAGGCCGGTTTATATTGCACAGGGTAAAAATAACCGTTTTATTTTTGAAAAAGAACAGGCTGTATTTGATCTGCCGGCCGGTTACGAGGCGATTATTTCAAAACTCAAGGATTATTTCCCATCAGAAACAACCGCTATTGACCGTTATTTTGATATGGTCAAAAATGTTTGTTCAAATACAGTTTCAATGGATTTGCGTAACAGCACTCTTTCTCCGAATGTTATAAATGAGGATTATATAAGCCTTGACAAAATTTTGAACAGCTTGACTGACAATCGTTTACTCAAAGGATTGCTGTCTGGTTTCTGCATGTGCCACGGAGTTAAGCCTGCAGAAATTTCGTTTGCAAACCACAGTCGTGTCAGTTACGACTTGTATAAGTCCATGTCTCGTGTTAAAAATGGCGGAGATGCCTTTATAAAAGCCTTTAAAAGACGTTTTGCGAAACTTGATATTGATGTTATGTGCGGCAGCTTTATAAAGGAATGTATTGATATAAAGAATGATCATGTTGGACGCTTTGTTTTGAACAATGGAGATGAAATCTCCTGTAAACACTGTATTTTTACAATTCATCCTCAAGAAATCTTGAAGATCCTTCCACAGAAAGATTTGAGCAAGGCTTTTATAGAACGAGTTAAGTCTTTTGAACCATCAGCAGGTTTCTTTTCTGTATACGGAATTGTGGAATCGGATAATACTTTTGATACGCTTGAGCCAACAATTCTTTCTCTGTTTCCAACAACTAACATTAACTTATTAATAGACCCGTATAATCCTGGCCCGCCTGCCATGGTAATCATGAAAAACACAGAAACGGTCAATTCCAAATCGTACAGGGTCTTGAATGCCCTTGAAATTTCTTTCCCGGAACATGTTGAGGCTTGGAAAAATTCAAAATCAGAGAAACGCCCGAACGGCTATATGAAATACAAGCAAGAACGCATTAATAATATAAGTAAACGCGTTATCAATGCTTATCCGGAATATAGTGATTCATTTAAAATAGTTGCTGCTGCATCTATATTAACATTCAAAGATTATCTGCATTCTCCTCATGGTTCGGCTTATGGAATCAAACAAAAAATTGGACAGTTTAATCTTTTTGGCAAGCTTCCCCTGCGAAATGTGTATGCTGCCGGTCAGAGTTCCGTATTACCGGGTCTTGTGGGCGCAATGATGTCATCTTTTATTGTGGGACGTGCTGTAATAGGCAAAGACGATTACAATCATTTCATTGGGCGGGAATTAAACAGTTGAAAAGAGTTGTCATATCAGGTGTCGGCGCCGTGTCAGCTATGGGTAATGATATTCCTTCACTTGTCAAAGGCATTGAGGAGGGAAGAAGTGCTGTCCATTATATGGAAGGATGGAATCAATATACCGGCCTGCGCAGTCTTGTCGGTGCACCAGCAAAAATAATAAACGAGAAAGCCATACCGCGCAAAAACAG
>DAOWEW010000224.1 GCA_030638305.1 Desulfobacteraceae bacterium | reverse complement strand
TTTGCCCAATTTCAAATACAGTCTCAAATCCCAAAAATATTGAAATAGCTCGCTATTCCATCAACTTTTGTGATCTGAGATCAAACAAATTCGACCCAAATCTGTGCGCCTACTTGGGGAAGTTAATTCGTCCACGTTCCTTAGCCATCAAATATGTTTCGATTTTTTCATTGAAAAAATAACAAATAATGGTATTTTAGATTTGAACCTTGAACCTGATAAACTGAGTAGGTACGTTTTTGGAAACAATAAAAAAATATTATCGAATTGAACGAAAAGAAATCTGCTTCCTGAAATTTATTTTTGAAGCATATGATGGAATTGCAATGTTAACTACTGTTGATTCTGATTTAAGTGTTGTTATGTTCCGTATTGCTCCAGGCTGTGAAAATGATGTTGAGATGATTTTACATGACCTTCAAAAAGATATCATGATTGAAGAAGTGTTTATGGCAGGGGGGCAGGGGAGTCAGGAGTCAGAAGTCAGGGTGCAATAATAAAGAACGTGACAAATTTGATCTTGAGGAACGGCTGATTATGAGGAGATACTGATGAAAAAAAGCTGGTATTTTGGTCTTGGTATTTTTATTTGTTTTCTTACACTTGGAATGGGTAATATGGGAGAAAGGGGTGTTATTGATATCCCTGAGCCTGAAAAGAACTATGCTGTTGCTCTCGTAGATCAGGCAGATATTTCGATGGATCTTGAAAAGTTTTCATTTGAAGGCCAGACTTATTTGATCGGCAAATTGGGCAGGGCAGAGATATCCATTAATTTTGACAAGATAGACTCGGTTTTATTTATTTTACAGGATGATTATGTTAAGGCGAGGGTAAATTTAAAAGACGGAAAAGCGCTTGAGATATTAGTAGATAAAGGCAAAAATTGTTATGGTATATCTTCTTTCGCAAATATCAGAATAGAAGTTCAGGATATAAAAAAGATTACTATGGAACGTGGAAAGGCGCTTACTAATTGAAAACAAAATATCTTTACATAAATACCATCGGATGTCAGATGAATGTTTATGACTCCGAGCAGATTGAAAAGCTGTTAGCTCCCTCAGGATACAAACTAAATTCATCTTTTGAAGTCGCTGATCTTATAATTGTTAATACATGTGCTATCAGAGAAAAGGCTGAGCAGAAAGTTTTCAGTTTTTTAGGACGTCTCGCAGACCTTAAAAGAAAAAGGCCAAATCTGATTATAGGTGTTGGCGGTTGCGTAGCACAGCAGGAAGGAAAAAAAATTCCGGAACGTATGCCGCATGTAGATTTGGTTTTCGGAACACATGCTATATACCGTTTGCCATATCTTATAGAAAAAATAGAAGCTGAAAGATGCAAGCTGGTCGATATTGAAATGTCGGAAGTCATAGAAGAGTTTGAAGCTGTTATAGAAGCGTCATTGGATAGAATTGATCCAAAAGTCACAAGCTTTGTGACAATCATGAGGGGCTGCGATAATTTTTGTACTTATTGTGTAGTGCCATATGTCAGGGGCAGAGAAACAAGCAGGTTTCCTGAAAGCATAGTGAATGAAGTTAAATGCCTCGTTAAAAACGGTGTTCAAGAGGTTACTCTTCTTGGTCAGAATGTAAACAGTTATGGCAAAAAAGAAAATCTGAATTCATTCCCGCAACTTTTGGCCAGAGTCAATGAAATAGATGGACTTTTTAGAATCAGATTTACCACTTCTCATCCAAAAGACCTTTCAAATGATCTTGTCAGTGCTTTTAAAGACATAAATAAGCTGTGCAACCATATACATTTGCCTGTTCAGTCCGGATCAAACAGAATTTTAAAAAGAATGAACAGGAAATATACCAGTGAGTTGTATCTTGAAAAAATAGATAAACTGCGTAATAATTGTCCAAACATAGCCGTTACTTCTGATATTATTGTCGGTTTTCCAGGAGAAACAAGAGCTGATTTTGAAGAAACTTTGGATTTAATTAAAGAAGTGGAATTTGATGGTATCTTTGCATTTAAGTATTCTGACAGACCGAATGCACCGGCAGCTCGTTTTACAAACAAAATTACAGAACAGGAAAAGAAAGACAGATTGCAAACCCTGCTGAATTTGCAGGAATATTTTACAGCCAAAAAGAACAAAGCTCTGGTTGGATCAAATGAGCTGGTTCTTGTTGAAGGATTAAGCAAAAAGAAAGTAGATAAAGATGATGCCCAAAGTAAATGCCAATACGTTCAATGGACAGGGCGCACTGAAACCAACAAGGTGGTAAACTTTATACAGAACAAGGGCGTTATCCCAGGCGATAGAATATCAAAAGGGAAAATAGTGCACGTGAAAATTGAGAAGGCATATTCCCATTCGTTTTCGGGAAAACCGGTTTAGCGCTTTGAAAGGAGAACAAAGTTATGCTGCTTAAAGTTAGCATAGCGGGACTGACAATTGATCCGGCTTCAAATACACCGATCGTTATTTTAAAGTCTGATAAAGATGATCAGGCAATTCCTATATGGATAGGGTTGCTGGAAGCTGCTTCTATTGCAACTACTCTTCAAAATATAAAGATCGACCGTCCAATGACCCACGATCTTTTTAAGAATTTTACCGATCTGTTTGATATCACAATAGAAAAGGTTGAGGTATGTGATTTAAAGAATAACACTTTCTACGCAAAAATATATTTTATTTATGAAAATGGCAAGTTCAATATGGATGCACGACCCAGCGATGCAATTGCTTTGGCACTTCGATATAATGCCCCCATGTATGTTGATGATGCTGTTATTGAAAAAACGAAAATGTCTGATGACCATGTTGAAGCCATAGATAATAGCGAAGAGGGAAAGAAGTGGGCAGAGTATCTCAAAAAACTTTCGCCCGAAGATTTTGGAAAATATAAGATATGATAGATTTACATACACATACGGTTTTTAGTGATGGCGTTTTGATACCTTCTGAGCTTGTTAGAAGAGCAGAATTTATCGGATTAAAAGGGATTGGATTGACAGATCATGGTGATTTTTCAAATATTGATTTTATAATTCCAAGAATAGTTGCCATAGCAGAAAAACTAAATAAGGTTTTAAGCATAAAGGTTGTTCCTGGAATAGAAATAACACATGTGCCACCATGTCTGATATCAGATGCCGCAAAAAAGGCGCGTTCTCTCGGAGCAAAGATTATTATAGTGCATGGAGAAACAATCGTCGAACCAGTTGCTCCAGGTACTAATAATGCTGCGATAGATGCAGATATTGACATTCTGGCGCATCCCGGTCTTATAAGCGAGAAAGAAGCTTTAAAAGCAAAAGAGAATGGAATTTTTTTGGAGATATCAGCTCGTAAGGGGCATTCTCTGACCAACGGACATGTTGCAAAGCTTGCCAGGAAAACAGGTGTAAAGCTTGTCATCAACACCGATACACATGCACCTGAAGATTTAATTGATGAAAGAATGGCAAAAAGAGTTGTTTGTGGAGCAGGTTTGACCGAGAAAGACTACGATATGATGCAAAAAAATGCCTCCTTATTTATATAGCTCGCCTTCACCCTATCCACCTGAGTATTTACCACCTAAATTGAGCAATTTTTTACTCGACCTGCACCAATCTCTTGCGCATCAAGGACTTGCGAAAAGTCTCGACATATCCATTGGTATGCCTG
>DAOWEW010000134.1 GCA_030638305.1 Desulfobacteraceae bacterium | reverse complement strand
GTTTAATTTTTGAGCAATAACATAAGGAACGTTATAATCTCCAAGAATAACCTGATGAAAAATGTCTTTTTATGACCTGAATTGAGCAATTTTTGACTTGATCTGCACTGATCCCTTGCGCATCAAGGATTCGCAAAAATTCTCGACATATCCATGGGTATGCCTGCGGTTTTCGCAAACCCTTATGTATCAAGATGTCAGCACATATCTTCCCCAAAAATCGCTCAACTTACAGCAATTCTAATTATGAAAAATCGCAATAATATTCAATCAATGCGGTCATTTATTGACTTGATATTTTTATGTTTCACTTTGAGCTACCTCAAAAAAAGGAACATTTCGTCGAGATTCGACGAAAAACAAAGTTGTCAACAATAAACAAAAACGTACAAATGTCATAGAATGCCTCATAATGGGAATTACTGCTCAACTTGGGTATGAATAGAATGACTTTATCTTTTCAACTACATATGCCTGTTGCTCATATGAAAGTTCAGGATATACAGGAAGGGCCAGGGTGTGTGCGGCAGCGTATTCACTCACAGGAAAATCTCCTTTTTTGTAATTCAGATTTGAGAAACAATCCTGGAGATGCAGGGGAACAGGATAGTAAACCTCTGTTCCTATCTCTGCATCAGTTAAAAACATTCTGAGATCATCTCTTTTTTCCTTCAAACTTATTACAAACTGATTGTAAATATGCCGATTTTCCTTTTCAGTAGGAAGATTAACAATATTATCCAATCCTGCGTTAATAAAAAGTGTTCTATATTTATCTGCATTTGTCTGCCGCGCCTTGGTCCAGCCATCAAGATAATTCAGTTTAATTGATACGATGGCTGCCTGAAGTGCATCCAGCCTGAAATTTCCTCCCACGGTTTTATGATAATATTTTAAATGCGATCCGTGAACCCTCAGCAAACGCAATTTATCAAATAGATCATCTGAATTTGTTGTAACAATTCCACCATCTCCAAATGCTCCGAGATTTTTTGAAGGAAAGAAAGAAAAACATCCGAAATCACCCATAGAGCCAGCACGTTTCCCTTTATATTCCGCACCAATGGCCTGTGCCGCATCTTCGATAACAACAAGATTATACTGTTTTGCTATTTCAAGGATAGAATCCATATCGCAACATTGACCATATAGATGGACAGGAATTATAGCTTTCAGCTTGCTCCTTTCTTCTCTTGTCATGTTGTTTATCACTTTATAGACACTTTCAGATGAAATATTATAAGTTTTGGAATCAATATCCGCAAAAACAGGTCTGGCGCCGGTGCGAGCTATGGAACCGGCCGTTGCAAAAAAAGTATAAGTTGGGGTAATAACACAGTCATCAACTCCGATATCAGCAGCCATCAGTGAAACAAGAAGAGCATCCGTGCCTGATGAGACACCTGTTGCATGTTTGGAGGAGCAATATTCAGCTATCTCTTTTTCCAGAGCTTCGACTCGTGGACCAAGTATAAAATACTGGCTCTCAAAAATCTCTTCCGTAACTTTCATGACTTCTTCTTTAATTGTCTGATACTGCAACTTAAGATCTAATAATGGTACTTTCATAATATTTTTCAGCCTTTAAGCCTTCATAGGCACTAAGTTATTTTGCAAACGTTCACAGGTTACATTTATGCCCACTGGGTTGT
The DNA here is from genome assembly GCA_030638305.1 of Desulfobacteraceae bacterium. Next base: position 1,817 of record DAOWEW010000134.1, on the reverse strand, counting down.
TTTGAAAAATGAACATCCAACATCGAACATCCTGCCAGGCATCCCCTCTTTGAAAAGAGGGGATGCGGAAAATTCTTTCGTTAAATATTTCAGGTCAACAAGCCACCACCTGAGGTGGTGGCTTATAAGAGTAAATTCCAAAATATAGGCCAGATGGATAGAAAACGTTTTTTTATATTTTATGAGTTTTCAAATTTCTGTTCATTATTTCTTTCTGTATCTACAAAATAGAATAAAATTCCGCCTGCTATAAAAAAGAGCGAAACAGACATAATGCTGGCTCTTGATGCTATATTACTGCTGAATCCCATATGTCTAACCATCAAGCCGGTTAATCCCATGAAAACAGGGCCGATTACCGCAGCGAATTTTCCAAGCATGTTGTAAAAGCCGAAGTACTCGGCAGATTTATCCACAGGAATTATTTTGGCATAATAAGAACGGCTTAATGCCTGTATGCCGCCCTGCACCAAACCAATAATAATTGCAAGAATATAGAATTCAATCTTATTTTGCATAAAACCTGCCCATATGGAAACAAAGAGATAGACTCCAATTGCTATAAAAATTGAGCGCCTGGCGCCTATCTTCCCGCCAAGATATCCAAATCCCAGGGCAGAAGGGAATCCGACAAATTGTGTGATAAGCAATGCAACTATTAACTCATTTGATTCAAAACCGATTGAAATGCCGTAATCTACCGCCATACGCACTATTGTGTCCACCCCGTCCATATAAAGCCAGTAGGCTGCAAGAAATATGAATATGGGTTTTAATCGGCGGATTTGATAAAAAGTCTCTTTTAACTGGACAAAACCTGCTTTCACCATATTCGCACCGGATACCGCATCCCGGCTTACAGGTTCTTTCACAAAGACAAAGAGCGGTATAGAAAAAAACGCCCACCAGGCGCCCACGCAGAGGAACGAAAATTTCACGGCTTCTTCGGCATCAGCAAATCCAAATGTTTCCGGCCTGAGAGTCATCCATACATTTAAAGCAAAAAGAAGACCTCCTCCCAGATACCCCAGCGAGAATCCCAATGCCGAAACAAAATCCATTTTCTTTTTTGATGCAATGTCGGTCAGTAACGAGTCATAGAAAATGTTTCCTCCAGAAAATCCGATAGTTGCAAAAACATACAACACAACGGCCATCGGCCAGTTGCCCTTTGAAACCAGATACAAAGACACGGTCATGACCACACCCATATAGGCAAAAAACATCAGAAATTTCTTTTTTGCTGTTCCCTTGTCGGCAATAGCTCCAAGTATGGGTGCAAATAGAGCCACAAAGATACCGGCAATCGAATTCGCCATCCCCAATCTTGCTGTACTCACCGTGGCATCAACACCGCTACTCCAGTATTGCTTAAAAAAAATCGGGAAAAAGCCGGCCATAATTGTGGTGGCAAAGGCTGAATTGGCCCAATCATACATGCTCCATCCGAATATTGCCTTTTTGTTGTTTATCTGCACTTTTAAGACATCTTTCACATATCCTGACTTTTTTCCTGTTCCGCATTCATCATTCCATTTTCCTTCACCCACATAAAATTTTTTATATTTTTATCATTTTTGCTGAATTCTATCCCGACAAGATAGATTTGCTTCCCTTTTTGTTGGTACTTTTCAGAATACTTTTTCTTTTTTATCTGTTCAAGAGCAGACCCTTTTGTTTTATCGACCTCAATTACCTTGAACTCAATGATATAAATTTTCTGATTATAACGGATTTGGGGGAGGTGCTCTATAACCTCCCAAAGAAGCTGATATCAAAAGGTTCTCCAGCCAGTTGCCATGATACCGAAAGTGGTT
>DAOWEW010000074.1 GCA_030638305.1 Desulfobacteraceae bacterium | reverse complement strand
CTCCGGTGTCTGTGGCACGGTGGTAATCGGCATCATCCCGATGATCTCTTTGATCTTTAAGATTCCTACACCATACTCTTCATCTGCCAGAGAAAAGGTAAGGTATTTTCCTTCCCTGTCTTTCATGACCTTTACGGCCTGATCCATTGTTTCCGTTAATTCCGTCATTTTTTGTCTCCTTTTTTGTCAGTTGAGCCAAACTCCTTAATCTCATCCACAGATTACGCAGATTTTCGCAGATTATAAAAAAACAGCTCCATATAATCTGAGCAATTTCTAAATCATCCAATGAATCTCAAACACGGACAAACAAGTTTGTCCATGCCACCCGACTGATCATCCTGAATCCAGCATTCAAATCCCTCAATCCCCCAATCCCTTCGACTAATTCCCAAGTACCTTTCTCAACACGGCAGCCATCTCTACAAAATTACTATCTGCATGAGTTACAAAACGGGGTCGCAGGGTATGGCCTTTTGCGATTGTGTCCTGCTCTCTGTCCGGCAGAGCAAGCATAATACGAACATCGCCAAGCAGATCACGAAGAGAAAGGATGTCTGACAAATCTTCTCTGCTTGCCGCTAGAAGAACAGCAACAGGCGGATCATGCCTGGGCTGGCGCAGTCCGGACGTAAGGCTATCAATCGTCCGGTAAATCTCTCTATCTTCTTCAGAAACTAACGCTTCAATCATTTTCTGAAGCCGTTTTCCGGATCTGCATTTATCCGGAGCATACAGTAATAATTTCATCTTCACCCCGTGTCTTTGAGCTTGCCCTTATTCCTTTTTGTGTGCTGTTGCCATAAATGTATATCAAAAAGTGTGCCAGGAATTTTAACAGACACAGATATGGGGTATTCAAAGCTGAATTCACGCTATTGCGTTAGCCTGAAACTAAAGTCAAGTGGTTGATTGATCGAGTGATTTAAGGAGGTTACGATTTGAGCGATTAACTGCTCGACAAAGATCAATTGCAGGATTCTGACAGGATCAAACCTGATATGGAAAAGACTAAAGAGCTGACAAATTTGTCCTGCAAGAAAGGACTTATTCCTGAAAAACAGGATTTTGTCCTGCTTCGCAGGAAATGACGGAAGAGATATGGCCGGAACCGGATAGTTCACATTTTTTAAGAAGGGCATAAAAACGAGATCGGGACAGGCCGGAAATCTGACAGGCTTTTTTGATATTGCCCTGCGTAAGCAATGTCAGCTTTTTTAAATATTGCTGTTCCAATTCAGCTATACCTGTTTCTCGAAATTCTCGTAGTGTGGGCAGGTTTCCTGAAAAAGCGGAAGCCTTTCTTTGGCTATCTTTGTCTCTGAGTTCATTGCCGACCGGGGTCTGTGCCATATGAACACGCATATGGACTGGCAAATGCTTTGGGAATAAAGTGGGGCTGTAACGTGCCGTTGCAAGCGCCCTTTCCAGGATATTTACCAATTCCCGCACATTTCCGGGCCAGTTATACGCAACGAGCATCTCAAGAAATTCAGGAGAAAAACCCTTTGTTTTCATCCCGTAGCGTTTACAAAGTTCACTTATATAGTGCAGGACTATCTCCCTGATGTCCTCGCGGCGTTCTCTCAGAGAGGGAAGATTCATGGTTATGGACTTAAGGCGAAAGAGCAGGTCATTACGAAATCGCCCGTGCCTTACCATATCATCCGGATCCCGGTTAGTTGCCGCTATTGTTCTGAAATTGCTTTTGATCTCTTTTTTTCCACCCACTGGTCGAAAACAGTGCTCCTGAAGCACACGAAGAAAAGCTTTCTGGACAGGCATTGGGAGCTCGCCCACTTCATCAAGAAAAAGTGTTCCTCCATCAGCCTGACTGATCAGACCTTCCTGTGCCCTGTCTGCTCCTGTAAATGCCCCTTTTTCATGCCCGAAAAGAACGCTTTCGACAAGCGTCTCGGGAAGCGCTGCGCAATCAACCACCACAAAACTTTTGTCTGCCCGTGGGCTATTGGCGTGGATTGCTTGCGCAAAAAGTTCTTTGCCGGTACCGGTTTCACCGGTAATCAGAACGCTGGCATCGCTATTTGACCCTTGGGCCACAAGGTCAAAGCAAGCCTTCATCGTCGGGGCTTTTCCAATAATGCCATCCAGGTTCAAGGCCCCTATTGGCTTTGCGATCTTTTCTTCCCGATATTGCATGGCGCGAACAAGTGACAATGTAATCTGTTTTATTGAGGACGCTTTCTCAATGTAGTCCCATGCGCCACTTTTGATAGCAAGCTCAGCTCCGTCCGGATCGCCCTGACCGGTAATAATAATCACTTCAGGCAAAGAAGGTGCCTGCCCGATCTTCGACAACGCATTCAGCCCATTTCCATCCGGCAACCGCACATCAAGAAAGACAACATCAAATGCTCTTGAATACGCCTTTTCGAGCCCATCCTTAAGGCTGAAAGCGCATATGACGTCATGTCCCATCTGTCTCACCATTTCGGACAGCATATCGCAAATCATTTTTTCGTCATCAATAATAAGTATGGATGCCATTGTATTATGGAATGGTTTTTAATTTTCCTATAGAAAGATCGTGCAGAGGGATAAGGATATCTGCTGTTTTCTTTAATTTCTGCATTGAATCATAAGCTTCCATGACATTTATGTGTACGCCCGGTGCAATGGCCGGGCCTGATGAAGGGAAATTTTTATCATTACAGCACAAACCTGTGATAATGGCTTTCCCTTTTGATGTATTTACAGATACAGATTGTCCTCCAACTGAATGTCCGGGAGTAAAAATCACATCAATTCCGTCTAAGATATTTGCATCTCCCTCCAGTTTAATTACATTAACATCGTCAAGAACGTCAGGATAATATCTGTGATCAACAGGATGAGGATTTTTTAAAAATTCGTATTCTGCTTTTTGTACATAAACATCAGCGTTTAAGCATTTATAATCATTTTCACAATGATCATTATGAAGATGAGTGTGAATAATTATATCTATATCTTCCGGCTTTAAATTTAATGTTGCAAGCGCTTCTTCAAACTCAAGTATATCAAGTCCGCAGTTTTTTCTTATTTCATCAGATACAACAAATTGTTCGAGTCCCGTGTCTACAAGTATGTTTTTATCACCACCTTTTAAATAAAAAACATAAATAGGCAGCAAAATCCTTTTTCCGTAATCATGAAGATATGTCATGACGCCCTGATCAGTCTCATTAATACCGACAACGAGAGGATAAATTGTATATTCCTGCATGCTTTACTCCTTGTTTAAATTTCTATAAAAAAACAATTTAAAAGGGAATATCATCGCCGGTTGTACCGGAGTCTGACGATTTGGGAGGGGTGTTAGAATCTTGAGTATTTAAAGGTGGCTCATCTGAAATTGCAGAATCTCTTCCACCGAGAAACTGCACATCATATGCGACAATTTCAGTAGTATATCTTGTAACACCGTCTTTTTCCCATGATCTTGTTTGTAAACGGCCTTCAACGTAAACCTGTTTTCCTTTTGAAAGATATTCGCCGCATATTTCTCCAAGTCTTCTAAAAGCTACGATACGGTGCCATTCTGTGCGTTCTTTTTTTTCTCCGGTAGCTTTGTCCTTCCATTCGTCAGAAGTTGCTATGCTGAAATTGGCGACAGCAGCGCCATCCGGTGTATAGCGCACCTCGGGATCTCTGCCCAAACGTCCGACCAGTATTACCTTGTTAATGCCTGACATATTTACCCCCTAAAACAATTTAGATTTTATCTGAGTTGTTAAGGAATGTGGACGAAATAACTTCCCCAACTATGCATCACAGCTTCAGGCCACCTTTGCCTAATCTCAAATCCAGCCTCAAATCACAAAAATATCAAAATAGCTCGCTATTCCATCAACTTTTGTGATCTGAGCCTATATTTGAGATTTGGGCAAATTCGACCCAAATCTATGCGCCTACTTGTGGAAATTAATTCGTCCACGTTCCTAAAATTATATCGAAAAAGTTTAATCCGCATTTCTTGCACATAAATTTCTGACAGGATTAACGGGATTTACATGATTTCTTTATTTTTTTATATCCTGATCATCCTGTACATCCTGTCAAAAAAAGGAAATTTCTATACTATCAAATTATAGAACAAAGCTGCTCTTAATGTCAATCATAGCAGAAGAATTTTGTTTTTTATGGCGTTTAAGTAAACAATTTTATGAAGAGGACGGTCAGGATACCTGCTGCCAGGGGTGTCATAAACCAGCCTATAGTGATTTTGGTGACTACTCTGGCGCTTACTGTACGCAATCCTCCTACGATACCGACTCCTATTACAGCACCTACTATCGCCTGAGATGAAGAGATCGGTACACCAATTTGAGTAAAGATATGAAGGGTCAATGCTTCTGCCAGGATGGTAACAAAGGCAGAAAATGGATCTAATGGAGCAATCCCTTTGCCGACGGTCATCATTACCTTTTTACCATAGGTGAGACTGCCGAAGGCAATGCTGATACCCCCAATCAATGAGGCCATACCTGCCGACAATAATCCTGACCCGACATAAACGCCGGTCACATTAGCTACATTGTTTGAGCCCAGGGAATATGCCCCATAACAGCCCGCGACAAGAATTCCAGTAGAATAAATGTAGTTCAGGTGGGTAATGTTTGTAATGGTCTTATCCAAAACATATCTTAAAGACCGGTGAAGACAATATCCAAAAAAAATGCCGCTTACAGGGGTAATTATCCAGCAGATGATGATTTTATAAAGCTTGGAGAAATCAGCAGCTCCTGATAAAATTCCAGCACCTATAACAGCGCCGATAATAGCTTGAGAAGCTGAGACCGGAATAGCAAGAAAAGTGAGAACAGCCATAGTAATGGCTGCCGCCAGTGAGCAATAAAAGGCCTCTATAGTGACAAGAGTGGAGAGTTCACCAACGATTTTCATGCATTTGGGGCCTTCGAGAAGAGCGCCCAATAACACAAAGATCGCTGTTAGAGATATAGCTGTTCTGTATTTTATAGTACCTGTTGCAACGCCTGTTCCAAAGATATTTGCAGAATCATTGGCGCCAAGGCTCCAGCCCAGAAGAACACTGCTCAAGATCTTCCACATAATTTATTTCATGCTCACATTTATAATTTGAAGAGAATCACTGGCATCTTCAATGATATCACTTATATTGGTAATGCCTGATATAAAATCAGATAAGATTTTTCCCTCCCAGAAATTGTTTACAGGTATTTTACGAATGTCCTTAATTAAACCGAATTTAATATCATCAATTTTTTTTTCATAAATTCTGATAGCCAGTGTTTTTTCTCTAAGGTCATCTCCTTTCAACATTGCCTCGAATGTTATTAAGAGCATTTCACAGATCTTTGAATTTAAATATGCGACTCTGATACATTCACCTTTTATTTGTTCAGGAATTTTCCCATCTAAGTAGTAAAGAACTGTGTCTTCAAGTATATCAAAAACATGATCGACAATCTCAACAAATCTGCACAGGTCCGGTCTGAGGTATGGTAAAAAAGCGCCTTCGTATATTTTTGAGATGATTTCTCTCCGAATAGAATCACTTTCACGTTCGATATCAATTAAATCCTGCATAAGACTTCGGTCATTTTTTTCTATAGCTGTTCCGAACAAGCTGCACGCATTGCAGAGGAGTTTAATATGTTTCCTCATATTGTCTGTAACTTTCTCTTCTTTTTTGCTAATGAACATAATTTTTTCAAAAAACATGACTACCTCTTGCTCTCATGATCAGAGCGCCTGCCATAATGTCTATTAAAGAAATTACACCAATAATTTCATTGCCATCACATACAAAAACTCTTGCAATCTTCTTCTCCTCCATTAATGCTGCGGCTTCACATATGTCCGCATTTTTATTGAAACAGACCACCGGCTTCTCGGCAATTTCTGAGACTTTAATATCATTGGGGTTCAAACGCCTGGCCAGAACCTTAAAAACTATATCTCTTGCTGTGACAATTCCATGATTCAAGTCTTTTCCCGGAAATTTGACCAGTAATGATCGAATTCGTCTATCGACCATTTTTTCAACCGCATCATATACTGATTTATCAGCATCGATAGATGTTATTTTCGTTTTCATAAATTCTTGTACTTTCATATCTTCCCCCGTTTTATTATTCAGTGCCCGTACGAAAATTAGTCACAAAGACTTTCAAGAGACTTGCCTTCCAGCCATCTTTTAACGAAATGCTTTGTTACATCTATATTAATTGCTGCTTTTTCTGAAGATTTATTCAAAAGCTCCATTATCTCATGCACTTTATCTTTGTTCCCAATAAGGGCATAAATCTTGATACTTTGATTTAAAGAGTTTACTGCAAGCTCGTATTTATCCTGAGTGTAATATATAGTTCCAATTGCAGTCAGATCATCGGCAGTTCCTTTGATGAATTCTGAAGATTGATCAGCAGATAAAGCTTTTTTGAAATATTCAACAGCATTTTTAGAGCGATTTGTTTCAAGCATAAGTTTGCCCAAGGCAAAGTTAATTGCTGCAATTTCTGAAAAGTTTACAGGTTCAACCTTATTAATAGCTTTTTTTAATATATCTTCGGCGTTTTTGAATTTCTTTTTCCTGATAAGGAGAATCCCCCTGTTTTTAAGCAATGTTGCAGAAAGTTTTTTGTTATTTTTTGCCAGGTTTTCTGCAAGACTTAAAACATTAGAAGCTTCTTCAAGCCTCCCGCCTTCTATTAATGCAGCGGTTTTGTTTGAAAGAGCCTGAACAGCGCCTTCAGTGTCTTTAATATATAAAAATATACGGCAGGATTCATCAAAAAAAGGTATGGCAGAAGAAATGCAATTGGTTGCTCTGTAAACATTGCCCATGCTGTTCATGCTCATGGCCACCCCTTTTAAATCGTCAGAAAGGACAAACAGTTCATGTGCTCTTAAAAAGTGTTCTATTGATCGCTTGTAACATCCTTTTTTATACAGAAACGTCCCTTTTTTGATTT
>DAOWEW010000022.1 GCA_030638305.1 Desulfobacteraceae bacterium | reverse complement strand
TTTATTAAAACCGTATATCCAACAAAAGAATCAGCTCTTGAGGAATTCAAGAAGTTTTCTCCTGATCCTGATGCCAAATACCATGATGTGATAGAACACGATGTAAGCCGGCTGGAACCTGTGGTTACTTTCGGATACAAACCAGACCAGGTAAAAGCAATAAGGGAGATGGAAAAGATAAAGGTAGATCAAGTTTACATTGGATCATGCACAAACGGAAGAATTGAAGATTTAAGAATTGTTGCACGGGTGCTGAAAGGCAATAAGATAAGCGACTCCGTCCGAGGTATCATATCTCCTGCAACTCAAAAAATTTTCAGGCAGGCAATGGATGAGGGTATTCTTAAAATATTCATGGATGCTGGTTTCTGTGTGACAAATCCGACCTGCGGAGCATGTCTCGGTATGAGCAACGGTGTACTTGCAAAAGGAGAAGTATGCGCATCAACAACAAACCGTAATTTTAACGGCCGGATGGGAAAAGGCGGAATGGTACACCTTATGAGCCCTGCAACAGCAGCAGCCAGCGCAATCTCGGGCTATATTACAAATTCAGATTTATATAAGGGGTAGGGAAAAATTATGAAAAATTTCAGCGGAAAAGTGCTATTTCTTGATAAATCAGATATCAATACAGATGAAATAATTCCTGCAAAATACCTTACGGAAATTTCCAAGGAAGCGCTTAAACCCTATCTCTTAGAGGATCTACAACTGGATGGATTTGTTTCCGGAAAGGATATCGAAGGAAAAAGCGTAATCATAACCAGGAAAAATTTTGGGTGTGGCTCTTCAAGAGAGCATGCCCCATGGGCACTTGATGTAAATGGCATCAACATGGTGATCGCAGAAAGTTTTGCAAGGATATTCAGACAAAACATGTTCAACTGCGGAATGATGGCAGTAGAACTGCCAGCCCAGAGCATAGATCATCTTTTCCAGGTTTTTTCAGGCAAAGAAACATCCATTGAAACAGATCTTGAAAAAAATGTATTTATTTTTAAAGCTGACGGGCTTGAAGAAAAAGCAGATTTTTCAATATCCGATTTTGACCGCTCTCTTGTTGCCGCCGGCGGATGGGTGGAATACGCTGATGCTAAATATTAATCCGGTTTTGCCTTTCACCTGACTGAAAGATGATCAGGGGAGGCCGTGTAAAACCGGCCCCCCAATGTTGCTTTGTCTTCTTTCAAATGCGATGAGAAAAGCAGCTTGATCATTTCTAACCCTTCATTTCTAACTTTTCCTTAACAATCTCTTCTTCTGGCCGAATCCGGCAAGACCGATCAGACCACTGCCGAGAAGCAGCATGGTTGCTGGTTCGGGTACGGGGTGAACGGATTCGACCATGACAACCATGTCGATATAATCCCAGGCCGTATTATCAAGGGTACTCGTGCCTTCAAATGCCAGGATATACTCATTATCGGTCCACACGCCTCCTTCAAATTTGGGAAGCTTAACCATATCAGTATCTGTTCCTTGATAGGCAAACATGTGGTCACTATTGTCACTGTTAAGCTTCGTATCACTGTACCAACACATATCTTCGTCTTTAAAATAATAGCCAAAATCTTTGGTAAAAAAATTGTTCGTCGTCGTACCACTTATAAAAACCTCTCCAGTGTCCAAGATTGAGAGTGTTACTTGAGGAAATTCACTACTACTACTACTCGTAAACAATGCCACACGGTTCGTTTCCAACCCGGAGTAAACGCCAAATTCATCGTTTGTCCCTAATAAACCGGATAGTGCTATTACCATGGTAGAAACAGAACCCCCGCTAGCTGTAATCGACCAATAAGAATCGGCTGTGTCAGAAAGATAATCGTTTGTTACATCCACGCTGCTATTACTACCAAGTTCTTCAGTGTTTGGATCTATGGTAATATCGTACAGTATGTCCTGCAGAGGTGTTCCCGGCGGAACCCAAGGATTTGGAAGTGCCATCGCACTGCCGGCGATCAAGAATACAGACAAAACTGTAATAATTAAAATTGTTGATAATTTCTTCATTTTTTTCTCCTTGTTTCCAAGGTAGCCCGGCTGTCCGGAGTCAAATTAACTTTTCCGGACCCGTGGGCTTTCCGTCTCCCAATTGCCTGGGATTTGGCTTTTTCTTGACATTAAAAACTCGTTTCAGAATAAATCTTAACTTGAGTTATGATTTTTTTTATGTTACGCATTAACCACAACCAGAGTCACAATTAACCTGGTTTGTTTATTTTTTAACATCACCTCCTTTCTATTCATTCTGCTGCTGAACATGCAGGCAAACAGGTTGATCAGACCCTCTCCCTTTCAACAGCGCAGTCTATGATCGCGACCGATGTTTTATTTTTGTTATTTTTGTTGTTTTATGTTTATGCAACAAGCGTGCCGTCAGCACAACAAAGTCTATATTTCTTGATAACCATTTGATATATTGTATAATTTATTCATATGCAAAATAATATCCCATCTATAGCTTTGTTGAGATATATGAAAAATTATTGCGATATATGAACTGGATTTCATGGTTATGAAAAGAATTGCAACCTGTGCGGTTAGGATTTACCCTGTGTTGTCAATGAGTTCATGGTTATGAACGAGAACCTGGCGATGAGGATTAGAACATTCGAAAAAACTCAGGAATTATCTAACCGCACAGCTCGAAAAATTTCACAGAAGGAAGATTTTGGACTATATAAATCTCAGGAGGTACAGAATGGGCAGTGTAAAAGACCTTAAAATTTTAAAAGGAGCAACCCCAGGCGACTTTGGACAGGCAAGATTCATTTTCTCAGATAGATACTCTATCTTCGACTGGGGAGAAATGCCCGACCGGATTAATTATAAAGGAGCGGCCATAGCGCTTCTTGGCGCATATTTTTTTGAAAAACTTGAAAAAATCGGTGTTTCCACTCACTATGCAGGGCTTGTGGAGGATAATACCGTTAAAAAACTTTCTAAGATCAAGAAGCCCACGAATATAATGGAAGTTAAATTGTTACGAGTTATAAATCCTGAACTTAAAGAGGATCAATATGATTATTCAATGTATCGGAATGAAAAAGGGGGATTTTTGATTCCTCTTGAGGTGATTTACAGGAATTTTCTGCCGCCGGGCAGCAGTGTTTTTAAACGCCTGAAAGATGGAGAAATAAAGCCAGGGGATCTGGGCCTGGATAAAGAGCCTGTCCCCAACCAGAAATTGGGCACACCAATTCTGGATGTTTCCACGAAACTGGAGGTAACGGACAGGTACTTAACCTGGACGGAAGCCCAACAAATTTCGTGTTTAAGTGATAACGAAATAATTGAATTGAAAAACCTCACAAACAGAGTCAATGATCTTATAACCAGGGAATTTTCAAAGATAGGCATGGTCAATGAAGACGGAAAAATAGAAGTCGGCTTTGACAGCGAACGTCGTCTAATGGTGGTTGATGTTCTTGGCACGCTGGATGAGTGCCGTTTTACATTAGATGGATTCCCTGTAAGCAAAGAAATAGCACGGGTATACTACCGGAATACGGCATGGTGTCAGGCTGTTGAACAAGCAAAGAAAGAGAACAGGCAACAGTGGAAAAATATATGCGAATTAAACCCTGAACCACTGTTTTCCGGATTGAGCCTCTTGATTTCACAGATTTATTGTGCCTGTACCAATGAAATCACTGAAAATGAGTGGTTCAAAGATGTGCCTCCGATAAAAGAAATATTGAAAGCGATAAAAAAGATTCTTCCGTCGTAAAACTTTTTCAATGCACATCTTTCCGTAGAGAGGAGATAATACCTATGAAATCAGTTTGTTTTGTTTTTATGATACTGCTAACAATGATTTGTCTTTTGCCGGCAGCGCCAATTGAAGCCCAGGAAGCTGTTTCACTGAAAGTCGCAGACGCTGTAATTTGCAAGACTGTAGTTGAGCGGACCCCAGTTGATGCTGGCAACAGTTTCAAGGCATCAGCAGGTAAGCTTTACTGTTTTACCAGAATTACGGGAGCTCAGGAACCCACCGGGATTACTCATGCCTGGTATTTTGGCAAGACGCAGTGGGCCTGGGTACCCCTGGAAGTTGGTTCTGCAAGTTGGAGAACCTGCAGTTCGAAACTAATTCAACCCCATCAGGTTGGATTATGGCACGTGGATGTACTCGGCCCGGATGGTGATTTGCTATGGACTCTTGAGTTCGAAATCACACCATAGGGCACCTGGTTTTGCAAGAAACTGTCGTTCACGGTTTTTACATCAGGTTTCAAAAAGGAGGTGAGGGCATGGGTAAAGTGGTAATAATTATGGGTTCGAAAAGTGACCTTAAATGGTCAAAAAGAATTGCGGAGGCTTTAGACGGATTTGGGATTAAAAGCGTTGTAAGGGTTGCTTCAGCACATAAGGTGCCCTTAAAATGCTACGAGTTAATAAAAGAGTACGAAAAGAAAAATGTAGTGTTTGTTACTGTTGCAGGAAGAAGCAATGCCTTAAGCGGGTTTACAGACGCCCAAACCTGCTGCCCGGTTATCGCATGTCCGCCATATAGCGATAAATTTAGTGGAAGCGATATTTATTCCAGCCTCAGGATGCCGTCCGCAGTGGCTCCAATGGTGGTTTTAGAACCGGCTAATGCTGCATTAGCGGCTGCCAAAATTTTAGGTTTAACTGACAAGCGCATTCAAGAAAAAATTAAAGAATATCAAACATCAGTTAGAGAAGCGTTAGAAAAAGATGATCAGAATATACAGGATGTGGTCTAAGGAACACAACTACTGAACGATCCAGATTGCTAAACTTGTAGAGCGATTTAAGACACTGGTTGTGACACTTCCCATAAAAAACTCTTTCACTGCCGAAAGACCGCGCCGGCCCATAACTATCGTGCCATAATCGTTATCCCGCGCTTCCTTTAAAATATCATCAGCGGCTGATCGGCTGCTTTCTGTGACCTTTGTAGTTATTTGCTCCTCGCTCAGTCCGGCTTTAAGGAGTATTTCCCCGGCTTTTTTGATATAAGGGGCAATTTCCCTGCCTGCTTTGTTTTTCCGGAGTTTTTCAAGCTCTTCGGTTTCTTCAAGTACCTGCATGGGGACAAAACGGCTTAAGTGCTTCATTGTGTGAAAAATGGTTACCCGGCAATCGGTTCCGGAAAGCATAAAACCAACGTGATCAACGGCTCTTAGAGCATTTTCTGAGTTATCAACGCAGACCAGCACATTTTTTGAATCAACAAGGCCTTCTAATATCCATACCGGATCATTTCTGCGGTATTCAACCAGCCTGGTGGAAAC
>DAOWEW010000079.1 GCA_030638305.1 Desulfobacteraceae bacterium | reverse complement strand
ATCAAAAAATATAACGGAGCTCAAAGTCCCGCTGAACGACTTAACCACTTTCGGTATCATGGCAACTGGCTGGAGAACCTTTTGATATCAGCTTCTTTGGGAGGTTATAGAGCACCTCCCCCAAATCCGTTATAATCAGGATTTTTCTTTTTGCAAATCTTTAAAAAGGTCTGCAAATTGTCCGGCTATATCATCAAAAACATCATTGGCAAAAGCAACAGCCTCTTTCCGTTCGTTGTATTTCTCTAATAATGTTTTAAATTTTCCGGTAAAGTTTATTCCCTTGATTTTATTTTAAAAGAGAGTCTGTTTTCAATAATGTTTTCGATATAGTCGAAAAAACCAGAAATGGTTCTCTCCAATTTTTTAATCTCTTTCTCATGGAGATAGTTTTTGGCAATTCTTGCATCTGATTTTAATATTCTGCCATCAGGAGAATTTTTCCAGGTAGTTAATCCCATAAACTCTTCATCAGAATCAGCATTTCTGTACACAATATCGGCTGCTGTTTGTCCGGAAATTGCAAAATGAAATTTATTTTGTATTGTGGCATAAAAATCTTTTGTAATATTTGATTTAGGATCATAATCTATACTGCATTCAGCAAAAACATCGGTTATCTGTTGATAAATCCTCCGTTCGCTTGCACGAATAGAACGGACTCTTTCAAGCAGTTCACGGAAATAATCTTTGCCAAAATATCTGCCGTTTTTAAGTCTTTCATCATCAAGTATAAAACCTTTGATCATATACTCTTTTAGACGCTCTGTGGCCCAAATTCTAAACTTTGTTGCTCGCGAGGAGTTTACTCTATAACCAACAGAAATGATTGCATCCAGATTGTAGTATTTTGTCCTATATTTTTTTCCATCTTCGGCAGTATGTTCCAAAATGGAACTAACTGAATTTTCTTCTAACTCTCCTTCTTTTACAATATTGTTCAAATGTTTGGTTATGGCAGGTCGCTGAACACCAAAAAGCTCCGCCATTCGTTTTTGAGTGAGCCATATGTTTTCATCATGAAAAAATATCTCAACTTTAATCTTTCCGTCCGGGGAGAAGTAAAGTAGAAATTCGGTCAATTCATCTTTTACTGTGATTTCATTTTTCCTTTTCATAGTATCAAATTTCTGTCAAAATAATCAGAGTCAATAATTTTAGGCGCTGTCTTATCTTATGTCCGCTCAAACAAATCAACCCAGGATTGAAATCTTTTGACTTTTTCAAGTCCATATGGCTCAAGGTATTTTTTGATATCTTCAACTGACTTTTCTTTTTTTAATGCATTACGGTTTTTAGAAAAGAACTTGTCTGCAAAGCATATTATCTGCTCTTCTATTGAAACAGGAAGCATATTGCGCTTTGGCAGCGGAAGTGCGTAGTGTTTTATATCTTCAACAGTTATGCCTACGCCGACATGCCGTTCACAAACAAGAGCATGTCTTGGAAGTCCGATTTTTTCTAATATTTCACGGCCCAGATATCCATGACAAATATACGGATTCTTGCCTTTGCAGTTTAATTCAGGGAGATTTGTCAAAAGAATACCGATATCGTGCAGCATGGCGGCTTCTTTTATAAAATCAAGATCGGGATTTAATTGGGGTACTGTTTTTGCGACATCAAGAGCTTTTCTTGCGACCCGTTCGCCGTGTTGGATTAAAATCTCATATGTCCTTGAACCGTTTTTGTAGTACTTGTTTATTATATCAACAGGATTCATAAAATTATCGTGCAAGAAG
The DNA here is from genome assembly GCA_030638305.1 of Desulfobacteraceae bacterium. The sequence goes on along the minus strand of DAOWEW010000079.1, from coordinate 2,678 downwards.
TACGCCCTCGACAAAAGGATCTATTGCTCCATCAAGAACGCTCTTTACATCGCCGATTTCAAGGTTTATCCGGTGATCCTTGACCATCTGGTATGGATGGAGGACATATGACCTTATTTGACTGCCCCATGCTATTTCATCTTTGTTGTCATGCAGTTTTTGTTTTTTTTCATCCTGCTTCTGCTTTTCAAGTTGATATAGTCTTGATTTAAGCACTTTCATGGCCATTTCTTTGTTTCTGTGCTGGGATTTTTCCTGCTGGCACTGGACAACTATCCCGGAAGGCTGGTGTGTAATACGGATAGCGCTGCTTGTTTTATTAACGTGCTGCCCTCCGGCTCCGCTTGCCCTGTAGACATCTATACGCAGGTCTTTATCTTCAATATCAATAATAATTGTTTTATCAAGTTCAGGATAAACAAATACGGACGCAAAAGATGTATGCCTTTTGCTACTCGCATTAAATGGAGAAATTCTAACGAGGCGGTGAATTCCTATTTCTGCCTTCAAATATCCATACGCATAATCTCCGCTTGCAGTAAAAGTTACTCCTTTAATTCCTGCTTCATCACCAGGCTGAAAATCAATTATTTTGACTTGAAAACCTTTTCGTTCAGTCCATCTCATATACATTCTGAAAAGCATTGCAGCCCAGTCCTGAGCATCGGTTCCACCGGCACCTGCATTGATTGAAACAATAGCATTGTTTTTATCATCTTTTTCATCAAGCATCAGCTCAAGCAACAGCTTCCTGATTTCTTTGTTTATCGCCTTGATCTGAATGGAGACTTCTTCGATTGTATCTGTGTCTGATTCATTAATGGCCAGATCCAGCAGTATTTCACTTTCTTCAAGGTCATTAAAAAGCTTGTTAAAACTTTCAACCTTACTTGTAAGCAATGCCCGCTCTTTTAGAACAGGTGTAGTTTCTTCCTGTTTATCCCAAAAGCCGTCTTTTGCAATCAAAGCCTCAATTTCTTTTAGTCTTTTTGATTTGCCTGCAAGGTCAAAGATAATCCTTAAGATGTTCTAATTTAACATAAAGTTCAGTTATATTTTGTTTGAGTTCTGTAGACATTTTTTACTCCTTATTTTGGTAATATAGATTAGTTTTATCGAAAATATAAACATTGCAACTATGCATGCAATGGCGAAAAGATCACCGAATCTGGTATAGGTGGATGTCTTATGTATTATTGGAACAAATCGGGTTATGACTTTTTCCTGAAAGAGTGGGGTCGAAGCCATAATCCTTCCAACAGGGTCTATGAATCCACTTATACCTGTATTTGCCGCCCTTACCAAAGATCGCCTGTTTTCTATTGCCCTAAACACCGCCATGGAAAAGTGCTGATAAGGAGCACTTGTTCTGCCATACCATGCATCATTGGTGATGTTGACAAGTAATGCAGCGTCATTTTTTGCCATGGCTCTGGAAAGCTCCGGGAAAATAATTTCATAACAAATCAGTAATCCCGGGTTGTAATTATTCCACTTGATAGTTTTTCCTTTTTGTCCAACGCTGAAATCTCCAACAGCTTCAACCATTTTACCAATAAACGGCAGCCATTTTTTAAAAGGAACATATTCTCCGAATGGAACAAGGTGTGCCTTGTCATATTTTCCGCATACCCTTCCATTCGGGCTCATCAGGTAGGCGCTGTTGTAATATTCTATAGTGTGTTCCCTGCGAACAAAAGAAGGACTGCCTATCAGAAAATTCGTGTTTGTATCATGAATTCCCTTTTGAACTTTTTTTGATAACGGCCTGTCGTATAAAAAGTAAAAGGGGGTTGCCGTCTCAGGCCATACCACGAGATCAGGCTTTTCTTCTTTGGCTGAAAGCGATAAATTGACATATTTTTCTGTGGTTGCTGTTTGAAATGCAGGGTTCCACTTTATTGACTGTTCGATATTTCCCTGAACAATTGTGACTTTTAAAGACTTTGAAGCAGAGATCAGGTTGTCAATTGATTCAATTCGCCATTGTCCATAAATCAAAACAAGACCTATAATCAAAACAAAAACAGATATTGATCCTCCGGCAAGATTTTTTTTAACCGGAACCTCTTTCCATTTGCTTTTCGTGATATAAAGAAATATCAGAAAAATTGTCGCATTAGCGAGGGCAATCAGAAAAGATACTCCATATATTCCAAATATATCCGATAGCTGTATAAGATACAACCTGTTAAATTGGGAATATCCAATCAGTCCCCAGGGAAACCCTGAGAAAAGATAATTGCGAATATATTCCAGGGAAACCCATAAACAAGGAATTATAAAAAGACAGTTCGCAGGCTTTGAACATAGTCTTTTAACAATAATTGAGAAAACAGCAAGATAAAGAGATAGATAAGATGCTAACAGAAAAAGAACGGATACGCATAGATAAAAAGGAAGATGACCATAGGTTTGCATGGTATGGAAAAGCCAGTAAACAAGGGTAATATAATGTGCAAGTCCTGCAAGAAAACCAAGGCGAAAACTATTTGTTAACGAGCTGTTTTTTAAGGAAATCAGCAATGGTACAAGAGCAAACCACGCAAGCCAGTCAATTCCAATTTTCGGGAAAGAGCAGGTTAAAAGAAAGCCGCTTAAAATAGCTGAAATGATATTTGATCTGTTAATGGCTATTGTTTTCAATTTTAATCCACAGATTTCGCAGATTTTTTACT
>DAOWEW010000095.1 GCA_030638305.1 Desulfobacteraceae bacterium | reverse complement strand
GTAAAAGTATAAGCAAAATTGGCCTTGTGTGTCAAGACCAATTTGACCCCATAATGTTGTGGGAGCAACTCGTAGGGCGAAAATGGAGGATGTTGGGCTGAATGTCCCAGATATTGAAAAAGCGGCCAGGAGGTCTTTTCCCCAAGATGGGAGAAAAAAGTAAAATTTTATTTGCTTCTTGAGCAAAATCAGACTTACAAGTAACTTATCGTTCACGGTTTACAGTTATCGGTTCACGGTTGAAAAAAACAGAAGGCAGCATGGAGGGGCTTTTTATGAAAATAAAAATATTGCGCATATTAGTTTTGTTTATCCTGGTTTTTTCAGCTATTCAGTTGCAAGCTCATAGTTGCTTTGGGGAAAAAATTCCGGTACTTGCCAGCATTTTTCCTGTTGCAGATATGGTAAAACAGGTTGGGGGCAAGCATGTTGATGTGACTACCGTTATTCCTTCCGGCGCCAGCCCTCACACATATGAACCAAGGCCGGGTCTGTTAAAAAAGATTTCCGAAGCACGTGCTTTTTTTATGATTGGTGCCGGTCTTGAATTATGGGCAGAAAAATTTGTCAGATTATCAAAAAACCGGATGCATGCTGTGGAATTATCCAAAGGGATTTCTCTGATAAAGTTATCAAAACATCATCATGATGATGACTTTGACCACCATCATAGTGACGAAGATATTTCAGAGACAGAGTCGGGCTTTGCCAATCCTCATATATGGCTTGATCCGAACATAGCGAAATTGATGGTTGATAAAATTATTTCAGAGCTTTGTAAGATTGATAACAAGCATATAAACGACTATGAAAAGCAAGGATCAGCATATTTAGATAAACTGGATAAACTCCATGTCTTGATAGCTTCGACGGTTGAAAAATTCAAAATCAGAAAATATGTTTGCTTTCACCCTGCATGGGATTACTTTGCAAGACGATATAACCTTGAATCTGTTGGCGTGATTGAAGAGGCTCCCGGAAGAAACCCTACACCGAGAAGTATAAAAAAAATCGTTTCTCTTATAATAAAGCATGATATTCGGGCTGTATTTGCTGAACCACAGTTGAATCCAAAGGTTGCAGAAGTCATTGCCAGGGAAGCTAATGTTAAAGTGCTTTTTCTTGATCCAATTGGCGGCTCAAATATAAAAAATCGCAGCAGCTATCTTGACCTTATGCAATATAATCTTAAAATTTTGCAGGAGGCAATGCTTTGAAAGAGCATGAAACAGATATCGAAAATAAAAAGGCCGTTTATGCGGAGCTTCAAGATGTCTGGGTCAGTTATTACAATAAATGGGTGCTGAAGTCTATATGCTTGAAGTGCTATCAAGGTGAGATTTTCGGCATAGTCGGTCCCAATGGTGGTGGCAAATCAACTCTGCTTAAAGTTATTCTGGGACTTGTTCGTCCTCAAAAAGGTGTAGTGAAATTATTTGGACATAGGCCGGATAAACACACCAGGCTTGAAGTTGGCTATCTGCCTCAGATTTCCAAAGCTGACAGATCTTTTCCTGTTACTGCCTTAGATGTAGTCCTGATGGGCTTATATAGCAGGATTGGTTTTTTTAAACGACCGGGAAACAAAAGCAGGGAAGTTGCAATGGAGATGCTGACCAGGATAAACATGGCGGAATATGCAGAGAAGCCTTTTGGAATTCTGTCCGGGGGCCAGCAGCAGAGAGTCCACATTGCCCGTGCATTGGCATCAAAGCCCAAGCTATTGGTACTGGACGAGCCGTCAACAGGGGTTGACAGTGTTGCTCAGGAGGATTTTTATGAATTGCTGGCCCAATTCAGAGATGAAATGAACATATCAGTAATAATGGTTTCACATGATATAGGAGTTATTACTGCCCATGCGGATCGCATCGCATGTTTGAATTTGCAGATTCACTATCATGGTGAACCGGATTCCTGTTTTGAACCTGAAATAATGCAAAAAGTTTATGGAAAAAATCTGAATGTTATGGTTCACGATTCCAGATGCGCAACATGTTTAAAGAAGCATAAACATAATGATTGAAATTTTTAACCTTGAATTTATGCGAAATGCTTTTATGGCCGGAATAATGTTGAGCCCGGTTCTTGCCGTAGTGTCATTTTTTGTTGTGCTCCGCCGTTTATCATTTGTGGGAGTTGGTGTGGCGCATTCAGCATTCGGTGGGATTGCCCTGGGAGTTCTTCTCGGTATTTCTCCTACCCTTACAGCCATTGCATTTGCAATAGCTGTTTCCAATGCAATCGGCTACATAGGCAGACATGGACAATTAAGCGCCGATACAGCCATAGGAATTTTTTTTGCTTTTGCTATGGCGCTCGGAATTATTTTTATTGGCATGTCAGATCAATACAATGTAGATCTTTTCGGATATCTTTTCGGTAATATACTCGCAATTACCAGTGAGGATTTAATAATTATTGCGTTGTTGGGAGGTATTGTCCTTACATCCATTTTTTTGGTTTTCAAGGAATTGCTGTTTGTTTCATTTGACCGAGAGGTTGCGCTCGTCAGCGGAATGCCGGTAGCTTTTCTTGATCATTTTTTTCTTACAATACTTGGGGTATCGGTTGTAATCAGCATAAAAATTATAGGTATAATTCTTGTCTCGGCTCTTCTTGTAATACCGGGAGCAGCAGCTTCACAAATAACCGATCGCTACATTCCAATGATTGCAATAGCAATATCAGTTGCTTTGATATCCACAGTAGGAGGACTATTTTTTTCATATTATGCAGACATTGCATCAGGCGCAACCATTGTAATATTATCGTGTTTTATTTTTTTTATATTATTTATAGTCGGCCGGTGTAGAAAATAGAAATTATATGCTTGCTGTTCATTAAGGGCAGCATGTTGCAGCTCAGACCTCGTTCTGTATGGGATGTTTAGTGCCTGAACGAAAACTTTGGATAGTTTTCCGTTCAGGCACTAAATATCTGAGTAAGATTTGATTTTTTTCTCAAGGGATTTAAATTTATACTTTTTTGCAATTTCCAAAGCCTGTTTCAGATATTTCAGCGCTTTGTCCGCGTCTCCTTTATCGCTGTAAATGAGGCCGATGTTGCCTAATTGATTAGCTTCTCCATGTTTGTAGCCAATTTCCTTATGGATCTCCAAAGCCTGTTTCAGATATTTCAGCGCTTTGTCCGCGTCTCCTTTATCGCTGTAAATGAGACCGATGTTGCCTAATTGATCAGCCTCTCCATGTTTGTAGCCAATTTTCTTGTTTATCTCCAATGCCTGCATGTGATATTTTAGAGCGTTGTCGGCTTCTCTTTTATCTCTGTAAATGAGGCCGATGTTGCCTAATTGATTAGCTTCTCCCTCTTTGTAGCCAATTTCCCTGTCTATCTCCAATGCCTGCATGTAGTATTTTAGAGCGTTGTCAGCGTCTCCTTTATCGCTGTAAATGAGGCCGATGTTGCCTAATTGATTAGCTTCTCCATGTTTGTAGCCAATTTCCTTGTCTATTTCCAAAGCCTGTTTCAGGTATTTCAGCGCTTTTTCGGCGTCTCCTTTATCGCTGTAAATGAGACCGATATAGCTTAAGGCACCTGCTTGATGGAATTTGTCATTTGATTTGGCGGAAAGTTTTAAAAGTTTGTTGGAATAGTCAAGGGCAATGTCTGCTTCACTTTTTTGATATGCTTCTCTAATAATAGAAAAAGTTTTTTCAATAATAATGTTTGTTTTCTTATTATTTCCTGACTGATAGGCGTCCAGTTCTTTAATAAGCGTTAAAAGCTTTCTATTATCCGTATCAATTCTTTCATAGCGGTATTTATGGTCAAAAAAGAACCTTGAATAATTACTGAAAGAAAAAAAATCATATGCACTAGTTTGAAGATATCTCATCAGATCATGACTGAGAATAAAAATAAGTTTAAGATTATATTCCGGGATATAATCCCGATATAAAAGAAGGCCTGAATTTATTTTTGATTTCCCTGCATCTGTTAATTTTTGATCATACAATTTTATAATAATATATTTGTCCAGAGAAATATTGCTGCCGGAATCCACAATTTCCGGCAAAATCAATTCTGTTTTGGGTGTATGGAAAAAATAAGCATCCCCTTTAAGGCACATTGAAATATATTGACTGAATGCATCCCCAAGTTCAACAGAATCTGCACCGATAATGACCAGGCAGGAAGAGTTTTTTCGCAATTTAAGGGTGAGGGGGAGTTTTTTCAGGGCCACCCTGTCTTTTGCCGTGAGGAATTCATCAAGGATCATAGGGAGGAGGTTCCTGATTTTTTGGAATAAACTTCAACGCTTTCTTTGATGACAGGGTTAACCTCATACCAGGGATGGCCATTGAAATAGGCAAAAATTGAATTGTCCAGGACCGAATCAATAAAATCTTTTTGCATGGCTTCATCCTCCGGCTCTTTGTTTTGGTTCAGAATATATTTTAGAACTTTGACTCGTTTCATAACCGCCAGGGAGGGCAGTTCTGCCAGTTCTTCAACAGCGCTTGCCACATCAATTTCAGTGAGCCTGGTATCATTTATATCTTCACTGTCCAGGCTGATGGCGTTCCGTGCGGCTTTCTGCATGATATCCATCAGAAATCTTAAATTCCCGCCACTAAAGCCCACAGCTTTTTCAACAGCATCCCTTTCAACAAGATCTTTTTTTTCAACCCTGTTGTATATGACTGTCGCAAGGGTCTCCCTGTTTTTGACAGCTATATCCTCGTCGCAAGCCTTATAGGGATTTTCGGAAATACGGATGCTGAACTTTGATGCGTCCTGATACATGGCATACTGGGTGGCAAGATAAACCGGAAAGGTAATAACTTTGATACATTTGATTTTTTGAAACACATCAATATTTTCAATAAAGAGTTCAATGGTCTGATCCTGTTTTCTGATTTTTTCAAGATCATCAATAATGATCAACAGGTTTTTTCCGGAATTTTGCTGTTCTTTATAAGCAGCAATAATGTCGTTTACTTTCTCAATCAGTTCAAGCTTATCAAGCGTAAATATTTCTCTTATGGTTTTCCTGTTTGATTTTTCCATTCTAAATTTTGCAAAAAATCCGGCATCAAAACTGATCAGACTCCAAAAAGGCAATTTGGCACGAAGAGATAGATCCCCGCCTCCCCGGTCTGCATTCAGGCTGGTTTTTTCTATCTGCTTTTCAAGTTTTCCAAGTTTCTTTTTTTTCAGTTCCTCAAGTTCTTCCAGGAATTTCTTTTCAAGCGCTGCATTCCCGTTAACAATAGTATAGCCGACCATCAGTATTATATCAATGATATCAATATCATCCAGTTTGAAAACATCTCTTCCGTACAGATATTTAACGTCATATTTTTTACAGATTGCCGTATCGGGAAGAAAATTGAGTGCCGTGCTTTTCCCGTTGCCGGACTGGCCGGTAACAAAAAATGATTTATCCGGGATTAAATTCAATACCAAGTCTTTTCTCAGGTTTAAAAGATCCTTATGATAAATATCAACATAGAATTCTTTATTAACCTGATCTAATGGATTTTGTGTATCAAATACCTGGTAAGCCTCTTCAAGAGTTGTTGCTTTCTTTAACTTCATTTTTAGTTCACCTGAATAGTTTCTTGTCAATTAATCATAAGGACAGGATTAAGCGTTTTTTCAGCACTCATGTAAACAGCCCTGACTTATTCTAAGTTACCATTTGCAGGAATCCAGGTCAATTCTAAATTAAACAGGCAAAAGCAAATGTTTACAAAAAATAACTCATTGATTTTATTTGATGCCTCTGAAACTTTAGATTAAATTCCACCTTTGAACAATTTCTTCATTCATTGACATATAATTATTTCTATCTTATTGTTTGATTAATGCTTTATTTTTTGAGAATATTCAAATTAATATCCTTTCGACTGCGACGGGAGAACCTGCACAAGGTACTCTTTGTGCTGCTGGCTTTGATTCTTGTGGCCACAGTGGCTTTTTCGTATTTCGAAGAAGAGCTGGGATTCTTTGATGCTTTTTGGTGGTCGATTGTAACTGTGACCACTGTAGGATACGGAGATATCTCTCCTGCTACCCTGGGCGGCAGATTTGTGGGCATAGCGCTTATGATGCTGGGAATTGGCTTTTTGGGTGTACTGACCGCTACAATAGCCAGCGTCATTATCGAAAACAAGCTAATGGAGAACAAGGGCATGAAAGGAGTAAGAGTGAAAGGACATTTTGTTATCTGCGGATGGAACTTCCGTGGTCGTGATATCGTAGCAGAACTACGTGCTGACGATAAGACCATGGATGTGCCGATAGTTGTTATTGCAGAGTTAACCGAAAAGCCCCTGGATGATTCGAATCTACATTTTCTTCGCGGCGAAGTCCAACCCAAAATCCTTGAAATGGCTAATATGAAAGAGGCTCAGACAGTGATCCAGCTCTCGGATGATAACCTGGATGCTCATGTTCGTGATGCCAAAACTATTCTTGATACCTTAACCATCAAAAGTCTTTATCCTAATGTTTATGTTTGTGTAGAATTAATAGAGTCCGGAAATATTGAACACTGTCGGCGGGCAAAAGCAGATGAAATCATTGTGGTGGGCGAATTGAGTACTAATCTTCTGGTACAGGCAGCTCTGGACCACGGAATTACCCACATGATTACCGAACTGGTCAGCAATCGCTACGGCAGCGAACTGTACAAGGTTAAACTGCCTTCTCCACTACTGGGACTGACCTTTTTTGAAGTTATGTGCAAGCTGAAAAAGGATAATGGCATACTCTGCATAGCTGTAGAAAATAAGGAGACACACAAATTGATTGCCAATCCTGATGCGAATTACCGGATAGGTGCGGAAGATGAACTGGTGGTCATTGCCACGAATCGTCCCGAGTTGGGTTAGGAAAATTGCAGAAAACATATAAAAAGGAGGCTGTTATGTCTGGAAAGTTTGATTTGGTTAAACAGTATTTATTTGAGATGGAAATACCCATTATCAGCGAGGACCGGGCAGAAGAACTGGTGGTGGTGGATAACGAGGATGACGGCATTAAGAATCTGGTAATAGACTGTGAGGAACCGATTCTGGTTTTGGAGCAAATTATAATGAAGGTGCCTCAAGACCCTGGCAACTTGTTCAAACGGTTGCTGCAGATGAATCGTGATCTGGTTCACGGAGCCTTTGTTCTGGACGAAAATGCAGAGTTGGTTATTTTTCGGGACACCCTCCAACTGGAGAATCTGGATAGAAACGAGCTTGAGGCTTCCATCCATGCCCTGAGTCTGGCTCTGGCTGAATACAGCTCGGAACTGCTCAGTTATGCAAAAGCTTGACCTTTCAACTACTTGACTAATTGTGAATAAAATAAACTAAAGGAGATTTTTTTATTATGTCTATTTTTAAACGTATTTTCAGGGTGACCCAGTCCGAAACTCACGCTTTAATTGACAAGCTCGAAGATCCTATAAAAATGACTGAACAGGGCATCCGCGATCTCAAGAAGGATCTGCAACAGGCTATGAGCAGTCTGGCTGAGGTCAAAAGTATGGCTATTCGGACCAGAAGAGATGGAAACAACAAAAAGAAACTGGCTGCTGATTACGAACGCAAGGCCATGATGCTTTTACAGAAAATGCAAGGCGGCGAACTTGATTCGGCAGATGCCGAACGACTGGCTTCCCAAGCCCTGGACCAAAAGGAACAGCTTGCAGCGGAGGCAGTGCAACTCTCCCAGGATGCCGAAAGACACGAGCAGATGGCCAACCAACTGCAGGCCAATGTTAATAAAATCAAGTCAACTGTCACAACTTATGAAAATGACCTGCTCACATTAAAAGCCAGGGCAAGAACAGCATCGGCCACTAAAAAGATCAATCAGCAGATTGCCAAGGTTGATTCTTCAGGCACGATCGCCATGCTGGAAAAAATGCGGTCAAGGGTTGAGGAAGACGAATCGCTTGCAACAGCCTATGGCGAAATGGCTACTGCAGACAAAAGTGTGGATGATGAAATTAACAAAGCCCTGTCCGGCGGGTCGGCTCCGAGCACGTCACAGTCATTACTGGAATTAAAGCAGAAAATGGGAATCAGTTAGGAACGGAGCAATGATGGGAATAAGAGACTTTTTCAAAAAGAACAAAAAAGAGGAATTCGACCCTTTAAGCGACCTTACCCTGTCTAAGCTTAAGAAGGGCTACCTCGTCGATTATGATCTAAAAACATGGGAAGTATCGGCTTGCAATTATTACGACTGGAGCGAGGGTGATATTTCTCACGAATGGCAACTCAAAAGCGGTGACGAGGTAGTTTACCTTGAGATGGAGTCGGATGACGGGGAAAAATGGAGCCTGAACCAAAAGATCGCTTTTGGTCGCCTTGATTCGCAAGTCAAGAAAGGAATCATTGAAAACGGGGATCCACCGGAGAAAATTGTTTTTGAAGGAGTCACCTATTATATGGAAGAAACAGCGGGCGGACGCTTTTACAAGGACGGTCAAGATCCCGGCAGGGAAGTACTCCAATGGAGCTACCAAAACGATGAAGAGCGGTCATATCTCGGTATTGAACAGTGGAGCGAAGAGGAATTTGAAGCCACAACAGGCAAACCAGTGGAAGAATATCAATTCACCAACATCCTGCCGGGGTGATCAGCAGGCATAAAAACCGTGAGATCTTGAGCATCTATCAAGACCTGAGCCTATCAGACCCAAAACGCAGCATCAAAAACAGTTCCATAGTCGCCTGGTATCACATTTACGTAGCTACGCTACTGTTAAGCCTTATTCCTGCGATGCTCAGGATGATCCCCAAGACACTGAGGATTATCTGGAGGGCTGTACCGGATATACCAAAAGCAGAAAACACAGTGACCGTGTCGCCGAACACAACCAGCGTAAAGAAATTGACCTGCCACCAAAACAACTGGTATCTCAAAATCAGCTTCTTGTGTTGTAAGCTTCCCAAAAAAAGAAATGTCGCGGAGTATATAAAAACAAAGGTTATAAACAGGTTACAAATAGCGATAAAATCACGATATATGAACTCATAGCTGAAAATCACGAACTCGTAGCTTATGTGAGCTGCTCCAACCACAATATTTAGGGCGATGAGAAGAATTACCGAAATGGGCAAATTTTTTCCTTGCCGTTGCTCCGTACTCCATTGCCTGCGCCGGAAATCAATGGCCGCGAGAGCGACACCAATTGTTGCGGTTAGCACCAACAACACTGAATCCGCAAAAGGCAACGAAAAGTGAAAGAACTTTTCCACCATACCCAGCGTGGTTACCGATGTCCATATGGCAGCAACAATGATGAGGTCATAGATCCACCAGACCAGCTCGTATGTTTTTAAATGTGTTTTGACCTGTTCGTTACCAAACAAAATACCGATTGCCGGTATCAAGAAAACGAATGCACAAAGAAGATTGCTAACCAGGATAAAATCTCGCAACACACCATTGTATTTTATGAGGTGAAATTCGTAAAAAAAGTGCATCAACGCCACGATCAGATTTAATATTACCAGGCCAATTGCGGCGTTTGTGTATCGGACATACTGAGTTTTTTCTTTAATAATTGTTACGCCTTCTGATAGTTTTTTTCTTCCATATACAAGCCCTCACCTTTCCTCCTCATTACGCCTGGTCAGCATTCCGATACCATTCCAACGTTTTTTCTATTCCATTGCGCACGGAAATTTTTGGTTCCCAACCCAGATTGGTCTCGAATAAGTTTTGATCAAACTTTGCGTTAATAGACAAAACATCAACGACTCGTCTGGAAATGATAGGAGGGTTGTTGATTCCAAGAACCCGATACGTCATTTCCAGAAAAAGAGCAATTGGGAAGACAAGGCTTTTCGCTATCTTCCGAGTTGGTGGTCGGCAGTCTGTTTTCTCTGCCAGAATCCGGAAAAAGTCGTGCATTCCTACCTCGCAGTTGCCAATTCCAAGATACTTGTTGCCAACAGCATCCTTTTCTGTTGCGCACAGGAGAAAAAGCTCACAAATGTCATCAATATAAATCAGGGGTGCAGCTTCTTCGCCACCGGAAACCAGAACAACCTTGCCAGCCTTGAGGTACTTCAAAACATTGGGAACGAAATTGGAGTCTTGCGGCCCCAAAATCAAACCGGGATAGATGATAGTTGTTTTGAGCCGGAAGTTCTTTGCATAGTCCTTAACCACTCGTTCCGCGTGATACTTGCTGACGGCATAGTCTGTTCCCAGCCACAAGAAGCCGGGTTGAAGGCGCAAAGCGGCAATTGATGAACAATAGACCAACCGACAGTCCGGGTTGGATGTTGCAAGGCCTTTGCAAATTGTGCGTGTCCCCTCAACATTGTTCTCCATATACTCCTTCTTAGTGCCGTGTTTGACATGAGCGGCCAAGTGGACACAAACATCAAGATCCCGCAAGAACTTCTTGATAGCCTGACTATCCAGCAAATCGCCGTGCGTCACTTCGACATTGGGATGCTGTAACACCTCACCGGAAACGTTCTTTTTTCTCAATAGACATCTGACATGGCAGCCATGTTCAAGCGCTAATTCCGTAAGTCGTTTCCCAATAAAACCGGTACCTCCAGTGATTCCCAATTTCATTTTAGAAATAAACCTCCTCTTTTAGCTTAATGATCTTGGTTTAGTGGACGCAATTTCATCTTCGCCCACATGTTTTTTTGACCTCAGAAGCAGTTTTGCATAATAAATTGCTTTATTGTATGGAAGCCTGCTGCACGCTTGGAATATCCGTGTCTGAATGAGACATACCAGCCATGCAACGAGTCGTCCATATTTCAGATAGGCCATGATCGGTCTTTCTGCCTTGTTCGGAATTGGCGATTTTACCAGGAGCACCTTGCTTTTGTTTTTGCGATGCTTCGAAGCGTAGTTCCAAAACTCTTTCAAGCTACCAATGGGTATGACGTTAAGCCCACGATGTTCCAGAGTCTCGTGCAAAGACATCAGGGATTTATTCATTGATCCAGGTGTCGTGATCAGAAGAGCATCCTCAATACCATTAAGACAACTATTGGCCATTTTGTTGATTTCCGTGATGGGGCTTGCCGCGCCTCTTACCCACATGCAGAACGTCGAGAGTTTGTCGTTGCACCGGTCCGGGAAATTCTGTTGAATGAAAGCAAAAACCTCGTCAACATGGCACGGCAGAAAGGTCACGTAAGGAACCAGCCTAACTGGTTTTCCATTCTGCCGCTGAAGGATCCTTGTACGATAATTCTGCATCTGAACAAGGATCATGTCGTCAGGGAACAGCGTGTCGAAGTTTCTGATGATGATATGATTCTGCTCGCACAGAAGAACGTACTGGTAACTCGGATCGCATTGTTCAAAAATTTTTCGAACTTTACGAATAAAGGGGCATGGAAGATCTATAATTTCAATTCCGCGATTTTTCAACAGACTCTCTTCATGCACGATTGAGTCGTAGCCAGTATTCACTACGGCAAAATTACCGTTTTTCGGCAGGTCATGGTAGCTCGCCACGGCAGGCACACCCAAGCTTTTCAGCCATTTCAGGTCAACCCCGACTCTTCCCGAATCACTGCTGATCCAATCGACTATAATGATCAACTTGTGTGCAAAAGGGTCTCTTGCGAGTTTCTGCGCTCTGGGAAGAATCCCGTTCAACACTTTCTTTTCAAGCCACTTGCATCGGCCATCCCGTTTTAGACTCACATATTTCATGTTATACGCCCCATTCCGCTTCGGTTATCGTTTCTCATAAACAGGTTAGAAATATCTGGATATCATAATCCGCAGAAAATCATCCTTTCGGAAGCTGCCAAGGGGTTCCGTCTCCTCAATATCGCTAAAAACCTGGACATTCAGGCTCACCTTCAAACTATCGCCGATTCTTCGGCCAGCCTCCAGCAAAAACTTGTTCGCCTGGGTATCTGCATCAAAAATGACCCCTATCAGCAGCTCAGTGTTCTGTACGTCATTTACGGCCAGACGACTTCCCAGAAAAATATCGTTCTCAAAAGGCGTTGATGCAGTATTGCCCCGATCATCATACAGGTACTCAGATAGAATCCCGAGGTCAGCTTTCGAACCAAGAAAGCGCGGCACGGTATATTCAAAACCGAAAATACAGGCATAGAAATCGTCCTCACAGCGGGAACGATTGAACGCTTCAAGCTTCCAAATCCAGTCGTTGTGTGTCCATTGCAAATCCAGTGAAACCTGGTTGATAAGCTCGTAAAATGGTACCAGCTCCGAATCACCAGCAGTATTGATGCGCGGGATGAGCACTGGTTCACGATTCGTTCCGGAAAAAAAACTGATGCCGATATCGAATTCACCAATATAATGGGACCAACGCGTAGCCCAGTCCGTGTGCCACTCCTCCAGGTCTGAGTCATACAAGGGATTGTTTGTCTTCACCGGCGGATGTGGACGAAGACGTCCTTTTTTGCCTGGGAACGTTCTTTCTCTGAAATAAGGCAGGACAAAAAAGTCGAGCGTTCCCCATGACTGCATGAGTCTGAGTTTGACCATGGGCTGGCCCAGCTTAGCTTCCTGGTCGAAATCTTCCACAAAATCGGTCTGGTTGATGATGTTGACCAGGTGGTACGACTCAGTAACGCCCCAAAAAACCTTGTCCGCACCAATGACCAGCTCCCAGGAGTCTGACGTTATCCGCCAGAAAAGCTCACGCAGATCAAAGTGAGTACGTTTGTTGTCGTGTTGATCCAACCTCAAGAATGGAGTAATGGTTAGACTCTGATTGTTTTCATCCCAGTCCACGTAGAACTCAGGCTCAACCGAAAGAGAGATGTTGCCGTCTTCGTACTGTTCATCAGACAGCGGCGAGACTGGAAAAAGTTGGCTCTCCAGACTTAGAACCCCACGTATTTCCGCTCCCGCAATGGAAGTCACTTGAAAGAAAAACAGCCCGACCAAAACAAACCGGACGATCCAAGAGTGTGTAATGGGCTCTTTCAACGGGTTCTCACCATGGCGGATTTTTCAAACATATTGGGATCCAGATTCACTTTCAGTTTATTCTCTTCCCATATTAAAACTGTTTCCCTTCCTGTTCTATGATTTACCATGTGGTATTTGTCAGCCCGAAAGTAATCGTCGATCCGCTTGTAATCAAGAAATATCAATGTTTTGATGAGTTCATTTTTATTTCTGTCATAAAGTTCATTTTTCTGCATACGGTATTCGGCTTTATCGTACCACACCACATGGCGTGAATAGCCTGATTTTTTGTCAACAGGAACTCGCTCTACGACATAACACTCTACACCATTAAAGATATCATCCCGAATATACTTATATTTGTAGTTTTCAACTTCCTGACTCATGATATCTTCGTACGCGAACTCGCTGCCCATCCAAGAACCGGATTTATTATTTGCGGCGATACGCTTTACCCGTTTCAGTGCCGGAAGATACAGCCACTGATCATCTGCCTTCCCGCCGATGTGCGTATGGCTCAAGAATACCGTTCCCTTGATATCCCGAGGATGGTCAAAAATCATCAGATACTTGTCGCCGTCATTTTCCATCTCAAGAGCCAATGCCCTAAACCGTCTCGTACTGACCTGTCCTTGCCGATTCTTAAGGATCATCTCTACTCTCGCTTCGCCGCTGTGCCAACCTTTGTCTCTTCTGTCTGCCTCAACTGCAATTAGCTTTCCTTCTTCTTCGGGTGTTTGTGCATGAACTCCGTATACCATTCCCATAACAATCCACGCGCTTACAAACATCGCCATCTTCAAAGCCTGCAAGTTAATTTTTTTGAATCTCATTTTCTCCATTGAATGATCTCTCTCTTTTTGATATTTGATTCTAAAACTTTTGCACTTTCGGCACCACTAATTGTAATTCACTCTTCTCATCTTCCGTCATTCCCAGGAATGTCTTCATTTGGATCAGAAACGCGGGAAGCAGGAAGAGATCTGCAACAAGTGCGACCACAATTGTTAAAGCCGACAGCCGACCCAGCCCGGCGTTTACATAAAAGGATGAGCATGAAAGGATACCGAAACCGACTAAAAGAATAAGTGATGTTCCGATCAAGGCTATGCCGACTTTGGACAATGAGTAACGAACCGCGTTTTCAACACTATTCTTTAGTACACGACGGGCATAAATAAACTTGCTCAGCAGGTGCACCGTATCGTCGACAACAATTCCAAGAGTAAGGGCTGCCACCACGGAAATCGCCATGTTCACCTCGCCGACAAGCAGCCCCCATATTCCAAAAGCAACCGTAGCTGGAATAATATTGGGTATCAGACTCAGGATTCCGAATTTGAAGCTCCGAAATGCTATGGCTATTGTTAATGAAATAAGGATGATAGCACCGATCGTGCCAAAAAGCATGGCCTTGATATTGCGCTCAGAAATATAAGCAAACATCATTGACGCTCCCACAGCCTCCGCATGCATATGCTTAGGCGCATTTTTTTTCAGCCAGGCTTCCCCCTCAACAGCAGCAATTCTCAACTCTTTTGAGCTCACGTCTCCCATTGTCACGGTTACCCTTGTAGAAGATTTGTCAATATTGATCTGGTTACCCAGATTCAAGCCATAGGGCAAAGACATCTCGTACAACAGCAAATACTGTGCGGCCAGCTCACGATTGTCCGGGATACGATAATATAGCCGATCGTCGCCATGCAAGTTCTTGTTCAAACGCTTCATGATCTCAGTGAATCCATTGACATGGCAAACATTCGGCTGCGAGCGCCACCACTCGACGAATTCGTCAGCTTTGCGCAAGTATTCGGGCTTAAAGATCCCGTGACTTTCTCCTGAATTGAGGGAATACTCAATCTGGTATATCCCGGTCAGGTTCTGATGGATGAAGTCCGTATCAGACCGTACGCGGATACTTTCTCCGAAATACCGAACCCAGGTATCATCCAACTCATTCTTCGCAATCATGCTGCCACATACGACCACCAATATAGTGGCAACATACAAGATGCGGCGATTCCTGTTGATGATAAAGGATGATAAGCGAAACATTATACCGCTGTTGCTCTTTCGGCGCGCACGAACATTGAAAGGCAATACCACGAGAAACGCTGGCAGAAACGTTATGGCATAAATAAACGCCGCTGTAACCCCGATCGCAGTAATGTTACCGAGGTCGCGCAAAGGAGGTGCATCGCTGCAATTCATGCTCAGGAAACCTATTGCGGTCGTGAAGCTTGTCACAAAAACAGGTTGTATATTGACGCTAAAACTTCTCAACAGAGCCTCTTGCTTGCTGTGGCCGTCTCGCATCTCTTCAAACATGTTTACCAGGATGTGGACACAATCCGCAATAGCCAGTGTCATAACCAATATCGGAGCGGCGGCAGATGGCGGCGTCAGAGGGATTTCAAGGAAGCCTGCCAGTCCCATGGCTGTCGCTATCGACATGAACATTACTCCAAATGTTGCCAGAGCCCCCTGCACGGAGCGGAGCCAGACAATTGTGCATATCAGAATTGCGAGAAGCATGACAGGAATCAGATTATGTATGTCCTGCACCGACGCTTCCGTTAACGAATGGCTCAACACTACCAGGCCGGTCATGTAGAGTTTGAGCCCCGGATATTCTTCCTCCATGGTCTGTGCCAGCTTCCGAGCATGGGTGACAGCGTCAAATTGTGCATTGGGATTTCCTTCCGGCAACTCTAACGTCACATTTACACCCGCAACATGACCCTTCCTCGACACGAGCCGGTTCACTAACAAGGGCTCGTGCACTGCAACCTGCCGAACCTGATCAATCTTAACAGGGGACGCAGCCTGAGCGTCCTCAAGTAAGTCTTGTACGTACAGTTCGTCATCCTCAGCTCTGGTATGCTGAAAATTAGAAATGGAATCTACACGTATGGCATGAGGGATTCTCCATGCTTCGCTCGTCAAGTATTCTACAGCACTCAATGCAGATGGAGTGAAGACATCGCCCCCTTTGGGTTCCAGTACAAACAGGATGTTGTCGTTTTTGTTGTAAACGTTATGAAAATCCTCCAGGCTCTTTAACTCGGGATTTTCTTTGCTGAAGAAATACCTGTAGTCATTCTTGAACGTGAGACGGAGTACACCGCTTCCGGCAATGAGAACAACTAATGCCGTCATAAATAGCACCAAAAAGCGATGCCGAATAACCCAGGTTATGTATTTTTCAAGGGATGATTTCATTTCTCAACCAGGTTGATCTCTGACCGTTGCATTGCACCGGTTCCTTTTTTATTTCTATGCGGCCACCGATATCTCACATATATCACAGCGTTGGGAACTATCCCCAACGCACCTGTTTTTATTGACCGCCGCTGCCGTTAGGTTTGATTGATTTGATTGCTCAGTCCTGTTCTTATTCGCAATAATATTCTTTACACGAAGTGCGTTGCGGTTTTCCAAAGACTTGAGCATTCTGGATGGGAAAGCGGTTCCGGCACAGTGGACATTGCATCCAACCTGGTCGAATTGAGAGAGTGAAATCGTCCCTGAGCCTCGAAGCAATGTCCGATTTCTTTCCCAACACGTTTCTTTCATGGTAAATTTAACTTCGACTTCAACGGGAAAAAGGAAACCATGGAACTCTGTGCGTACTTGGGTCAAAACATAGCTGTAGTTACCCCGTTGTTTCGGTTCAAGAAAATACATCTCTGCCACGGCCATGAACATCTGACGCGCTGCTTCGATCAAAACAATGCCCGGAACATGCACTCCCGTTACGTGGTCGGACATTTCAGAACACTGATCGTGAAGGACGAGTGAAGATACGAATTCTAAGTCACTCACCCTTACGGGCTCCGTGATATGAACGTTCTGCATACAATGCTTGTGAACTACTTCAGGGGAAACACGGACAGACAACATCTCATGAATCTTTACATCGCTTAGGCTGCAATAGTTCGACAATTGATTCTGCAGGGCTTGAATACCTTCATAAGTCATGCCCTGCCCAACAATATATCGTTCAGCACAAACTTTTTGTTGCTCAAAACACGTCAGCAGGTGCGAATAATTGACTATTCCGTGAGCACATGAGGAGAATCCTGCAAAGTGGTCGCCAATAACGTAGCAAATTTTTTTTCTCATAATTCGATCCCTCACTTCTTTGTCTTTCACCTGAAATTTCACCATCAGCCTTTTCGATAATAGATCAGCATCTTTGTGAAAATTGACAACCAGATAAACCTTTTGGTTTTATATCACCAATCCAATTCGTTTTTGGTTTTTTTACTATCCTTTTTTCTTGAAAAGCAAATAGTGTGCCAGATTGCCAAGACTTAAAAGTTTTTAATTATTTATAATTATAACTTGTTGAATTGTTATCTAATCCTATTTGATCAAGAATCTATGGAGGCATCGTTGAATAAAGAAAAAACTATATTTCTGTAAAGTTGGTAGGCATATACGGGGCTTGAAGTCCAACTCGGGTTCACAAAAGTTTGATTCAGCGACCTGAGTTGCCCTTGCATAACCTACTGGGGGCAAGATGGAAGAATAATGTATCAGGACGTTGATGTGATCGTAAAGCAATGGAATGTGAAATTGAAAGAATAATTTGTAGCGCGAAAATATTTCAATTGAAGGATGTAATCAATTGAGAGAGATGCTTTTGAAGTAACAGCACAGTGACAAAGCCAATAAATAAAAAAGCCCAGTCAAAATTTAGTCAAAATTTAACTGGGCTTGATATTTTTGGCTCCCCTTAATGGATGCACTTCGAAACCAATTTGCTGGGCCATCAAAAGAAATGATGGATACCATTTTTGTGGCAAAAAATCAAGTGAAGGATGGATTTTTTACAGACTGTTGGGATAAGCTGATCTTTGAAACCTCAATTTGTGGTGAATAGCTCACAGCCCGAAGTGTAAGCAAGTATGGTGTGTTAACTCCAAGAAAGGGTTGCGTGTAGCCATCCTGTCAAGGCTGGTAGGAAGCCTAACCGGAAAATGGCATTTTCTTTTACTTATTTCAAGCTGCGATCCCACACACTTCCTTTTTTGCTACAATTAATAATCCCTTGACCTGATTTCCTGACTGCTTCCTAATATCTGCTTTGGTTTCCTCTATTAATTGTAATCCATGACGCCTCAGGCAATCTTGAATATATGTCCGTGAGTGGGCATAGCGACCGCTGGGAAAGAGCCGGTACACCACGCTGTTGTTTTCCAGTCTTTCCACTGAAAATGCAATGATCCCTCCGTAAACAAGATATGAAGATGCGGACCTGATGATCGTATCTAGATTCCCAAAATATACAAAGACGTCAGAGCTATATATCAGATCAAATTTTTGGGGAAAGCCCCAGTCTTGAAGTATGTCAAAAACCTCAAGCCGGTTGTAGATTTTCTTCTCTGCGGCCTTTTCAAGCATCTTTGACGATACATCAACGCCTATCAGTCTTTTCGCAAACGGCCGATAGAATTGAGCACCCAGACCGGTACCACAGCCAATGTCCAGAACATTTATTTCTTTAGTCAGATATGGGCGCACAAGGTCAAACAGGAGTTCAGGGATCTTGTATTCTAGCTCTTTAACCAGGATCCTTTCAAAAGTCCCGGCACACCGATCAAAGATCCTACGCACGTGTTCCACCGGGGCGGCATCAGGTGTTGCCGATGTCCCCAGGCTTTGGAGCATGAATCTTGCCGCCTCATCATCCGGCATGGTCTCAAGCACCTTGTTGTAATGTTCCTTGGCTTCCTTGAATCGCCTGAGCTTTTGAAGAGAAATCCCGAGGTTGAAGTGGGCGGATGCATAATCTGACCGTATCTCAATGGCCTTTTTGTATGACTTTGAAGCGTTTTCAATCATATTAAACTCGTCCTGTGCCACGCCAAGTCTGTTCCATGCCTCTGCCCTGTCAGGAGCGAACGCCACTGCCCTTCGAAAACAGGATATGGCTTCATCCTGATCCCCAAATTCCCTATATGCGACACCCAAATTATTCCATGCATCTCCAATATCAGGTTGCTGTTCCAACATAGCCCTGTAAATACTTACGGCACCCTTGTGATCGTTCTCCCGCTGCTTTAGTCTGTTCAGGTTATAGCATGCCGGGAAATTGGGAGGTCTAAGGTCGGCTGCTTTTTCAAAAACTTTCCTGGCCTTATCCGGTTGGGACTGATCCAGGAATACCGTTCCAAGTGCATTCAG
>DAOWEW010000092.1 GCA_030638305.1 Desulfobacteraceae bacterium | reverse complement strand
TTCGGACGATTTTACGAGGTAGAGGTTTTTTGAGTAGGCAAAGTGACATCTTATATCTTATTGAAATCTAAGCAAAAAACCATAATGATAATTACTGCAAGCCGAATTCCTTTCTTGACAACTATAAAGTGTTTATGGTATCAAAATAATGTTTACGTATGATCGGCACGATACGAATAAAAAGTGGCAGAAGCCATTACTGGCAAGAGTAAGCCGATAACAGTGCACGCATCTTTTTTTGTTTAGGAACGTGGACGAATTAACTTCCCCAAGCAGACGCATAGATTTGGGTCAGGCTTGTTCGATCTGCCCGATTTAAAAATAGGCACAAAAGTTGAAGGAATAGCGAGCTATTTCAATATGTTTGTGATTTCAGATCGGGCAAATATGACCTGAAGCTATGATTCATAGTTGGAGAAGTTATTTCGTCCACGTTCCTTATAAAGTTCGTAATCTATGAACTGAATCAAGCCACGAAGGCTTTTTTCGTCCGAAAAGGATGATGTGCCTTCGTGGCTTTTTTGTTGTGTCAAAACGTAAAAGGAGATCAGAAACGATAAAGAAAAAAAGTGAGCTAAAACAGCGGAGGCGACCCGTGCGTCTACGGTCCATCTCTTCACCAGTTGATGAAAAGTGGATTGGTCTCCTGATAATCGGAGAATGTGCAAAGTAAATATGTTTACGGTTTTTTTAAGGAGGTAAAAAAATGAAAAAAAGACTGATTGTATGTATTGTTTTTCTAATCGTGGCAACTAATTCCATAGCAGGTGATGAAGGTAAAAAGGTTTATTCACTGGGAACCATTACAGTGCAGGACCAGTTAATTCTTCCTACCAGGCAAGCCGGAGATTCTCTTTATACAGGAAGTTCGGTAACGAGAAAAGGGCTTGAACTTATCGGCACACCTGCTGAAACAAGCATCTATAATGCATTAAGCATCCTGCCCGGAACCAATGTGGAAAGTTTTGACCCTTACGGGCTGAGTCATTCATATACGCGGGTAAGGGGACTAAAAGACAGATATATCGGGATGACGGTTGATGGTGTTCCTAATTACGGGATCATGTCGATAGGCGCGCGGGAACATATATATGATACGCAAAACGTAAAAAGCGTCAGTCTGTATAAAGGAGCAAGTCCTGCTGACCTTGGAACAGGTTCCGGTAATAGGGGGGGAGCGATAGAATTACAATTAAGAAGACCGGAAAACGAGATCGGAGCCGAGATAACTCAAAGTTTTGGTTCCGACGATTTTATGAGAACATTTTTAAGGGTTGATTCCGGAAAGTTGCCTACAAAAACAAAGTTTTTCGCCTCATATTCTTATTCAAAGGCTGATAAATGGAAAGGAGAAGGAGACCTTGGCCCAAGGGATCATATCACATTAGGATTAAGTCAGGAATTTGGTGATAAGGTGAATTGCGATATCTTTTTCAATTTCAATGAAATCGAAAGACATTCCTTTCAAAGCCTGACTTACGAGGAAACCAAAGATATAGATAACAATTATCTTAAATCGTTTAATTCGGAACTTAAAAATAATGCCATTGATAATAGAGACTATTATGATTACAATCATGAAAAATACATAAACAGAGACCTCATGGCGATCATTGATGTAGCAATTTCTGAAAATACCAATCTGTCTTTGAAGCCTTATTATTCCAGTGAAGATGCAAGCACAATGGGAAAAAAGCAATTTCTGACGCCTAACGCGAGCCAACAAAAGGAAGAAAACGAGAAAAAAACAATAGTGGATAAGATCAAGGATTTAGAACGGTATGGGATTATCCCTGAACTTAGCGTTGATTTTTCAGCATATACGGTAACTGCTGGTTATTGGTTTGAATCAAATAATCTGGAAAAATACATGAAAAAGTATTTCACTACTGACAACTCTGACAACGACGAATTACAGTACAATGGATATGGTTACTATGCAAAAAATGACGGAAATGGTGTAATTCACAGCCCTTATGCCAAGATATCCGGCGAACTGGATAAATTTAAATTTCAGGCAGGACTGAAATATTTTTATTATGAAGAACCGGCAAGCACCGGATACACAACAAATAATGCCGCACTGCAATTAACAGAAGATCCTTATATCAGTCTAAAAGCAGTTGATTATGATGCGTTTCTCCCTACAGCAGGCATTGGTTGGGAACTTAACAAAAACAGTGAAATGTACTTTAATTACGGCAGAAACTATATGAGGCCATATGCTTATGTTCCGGTTTTAACAAACTATACCGACCCAGCAAACAACCCAATTTTTAAAAAAGCTGGTATAACATTGCAGAACATTATAGATAAATGGGAGATGGAAACATCGGATAACTTTGATGTCAGCTTCAGATATCATAGCAAAAACTTTTCAATAGCTCCTGTTGCTTTTTACAGCAAACATCATGACCTGCTGGTAACTATTGATGATTACGAGTTAGAAAGACCAAATGGTACTGTGGTCCGTTATCACCAAAACGTAGGCGATGCGACTTCTTATGGATTTGAACTTGAAACAAGTTTTTGTCCGTCAGAAAATCTGATTGTTTATTTCAACCCCAGTTATACTGATATGAGTTTTGACGATAATTTTGAAACAGGGGGCAAGGTTCTGAAAATCAAGGGGAATCAGCTTCCTGATACTCCTGAATGGGTCATAAAATCAGGTCTGATTTACTACACTATTTTCGATGTTGAAATCAGTTCCATGGTTACATGGGTTGACAAAAGATACGGCGATGCTGAAAACACAGAAGAAGTTGATGATTACACTGTTGTCGATTTTGGTATAAAATATTCAAAAGAAGATTTTTGGTGGTTCAAACATGCAAGCATCGGGTTTGAAGTAAAGAACCTGTTTGATGAAAAATATGTCGGTGCAATCTATGCAAATGACACAGCAAAACAAGTAGATTATTATGCCGGTTCTCCATTCGCGATGATATGCAGTATAAGCGGTAAGTTCTAACCGAGCCCTAAGTTGAGCGATTTTTTGCAAAAAAATGTGCCAGCATCTTGATGTAGCAAGATTTGCGAAAAGCGTAGGCATACCAATGAATATGTCGAAACTTTTCGCAAGTTCTTGATTCGCAGGAGGTTGGTGCAGGTTGAGTAAAAAATCGCTTAATTTAGGAACGTGGACGAAATAACTTCACATTTTGATGCGCCGATCCATCTCGCATGACTGCGTTGCTCGTCGGTTAAATAGCTCGCTATTCGCCCTCCTCACGTCTTGTCATACGAGTGCCTCGACACCTGAAAATGTAAATTTATTTTTGGGCGAATCCTTAGGTCCGTACAGTGACAGGGCCGAAAGGATAATCAGGCCAGCCAAAAGGCTCCAGGTGGTTGATCTCAAGCAATAAGCCATTGCCAAAGTGGTATAAAGGTTATTTCTACCCCGTCTTTCATTAATTCTCCGGAAAAATCCCCGGTTATTATGGTGGCCTTGTTGAGGCCAAATTCAGAGGCTGCTTGCAGAGCCGCCCGAATTTTTTTGTTTTGGGTCTCCTTTTGGGATACATCTGAACATACCTGTATAATTTCCACAACCTTCAACCCTTCTTTGATTAAGAAGTCAATTTCATCATGTTGAGTCGATTTCCAATAATAGATCTCTTTGCCGAGACGTATCAGTTCGAGAAAGACGATGTTTTCACAAATTCTACCTGTATCGCGTGTAAACCTAAAGGCAATTGAACGAGCAAGAGCTGTATCTACACAGTATATCTTTGATGGATTATACATCTGTTTTTTTAAAGAATAATCAAATAAGCCAAGACGAAAGAAAAGATAGGCATTTTCAAGATGATCCAGGAAGTTTTTTATTGTACTCGTGCTGTTTGCGGAGATGGTTCTTGCCAGATTCCTGTAACTGCACAGGTTGCCAATATTGTTTGCCAGGTAGAGGGACAGCTCTTTTATCTGTTTAATATTTTTAATAGAATATCTTGCCACAATATCCCTGTACAGGATATCTTTGAAATAGTGTTGAAGAAGTGAATCGTCTTTTGAAATTAGTACCTCCGGAAATCCTCCAAATTTCATGTATACCTCAAAATATCTTTTTAAAAGCACCCTATATTCCCTGTCGTAGATCATGTTTTGATCAATGCTGATTTCATGCCTTGTCAGCAATTCTTTAAATGAGAAAGGAAACAGCGACAGGGAGATGTTTCTTCCCGTAAGCGCGGTAGCTATTTCTCCGCTAAGAAGAGTGGCGTTTGATCCGGTTATGAATATTTTTACTTCTTCAAATTCATACATCCTGTGTATCCATTTTTCCCAGTAAGGTATGTTTTGAATCTCATCAAAAAAAAGATATTTTTTCCCTTGCGGGTTATTAAGTTTCAGGTAACATTCATAAAGAGTCTCAAAATCTTCATGGGTGAATTCAACAAATCTTTCATCCTCAAAGTTAATATACAGGATATTGTCCGCGGATACTTTTTTCTGATCTATCAGGTCATTTAGAATAATTATCATTAGAGACGATTTGCCACATCTCCTCACCCCTGTGATAATTACAGTCTCTTTTTTCTCGATTATCCTTGGCAAATTCAGTACTTGCCGCTTTATCAGCTTGTGTTTTTTAAGCACACTTTTGGTATGCGTCACAATTAATTCTTTAAGCTTTCGTTTTTCCATCGTCACATCCTTATGTTCATTGTTACAGAACGTTTTATGCCTAAATAGTTCTTTATCAAAGAACTGTCAAGAAAAAAGTTCTTGGGATGTCCCTTATGTTGCGAGTTATAGTACTCCCCATTGTCAAGACAAAAAAAGAACAAAATTAAGGTGGTTTTTTGAATAAAAATTTTACCAGTTTTTATTACTTTTACTGAAGTTTCACCGTTTTTGAATATTATGAATCAAAGTTATTATCATAAAATCTTTATAAAATGCGGCTTTAAAAGCCACTTTGGATTGTTGTAATTTTGAAAGAGGTTTTATAGGGTTTTGCTACTGTAGAGGCAAACTCCTATAAAATTAACTCCAATTTGGCTCCAATATCAGTCAATAATGGCATTTAC
>DAOWEW010000118.1 GCA_030638305.1 Desulfobacteraceae bacterium | reverse complement strand
TTCAGTGGCAAAAAGTAAGGATTGGGATGAATACTGGGAATTTTTTACAGCACAGGCTAAAAATAATACATTTTTTCCTGATGAATATAAGTTGATGAATGTACAGGAAAAAATGGCTGCTTAATTTTGGTTACACTCAAAGGAAATTTAGCCGCAGACTCACGCAGATAATCGCAGACTTTATTTTTACCCGAAGGGCAAGCTATTTTTTTAAAAAGAAATAAAAACCTTCGAGGATTTTTGTAAATTATCCAAGGATAATTAACATAAAAATGGAAAGAACGATTAGATTTTTAACATAGAAACCACATTGAAAAGGCAGAAATTAAGCGAATGGTTCTAAATTTGCCCGAAGGGCATGATAGTTGTTTTTCTGTCAAGTCGACAGATGAAAATGTCCACGTTTGTCCGCGTAAGTCCGCGGCTAAATAATAAAGCAATGATATGAAAGCCTATAAAGAAGCGAAATGGGACGTCTTACATCTGGACAGAGCGAGCAGATAGCTGGCGTGTCGCGTGTAAAATTTTTGCTGAACTGTCGGCAGTATGGCGCGGCCAGCGTGGAATGGGATCAGACGGAAATCAATGCTGAATTTGCGGATATGGACATATGAACGGTAAGATGATTTGCGATACCTCTCATACCCCTTTAAAATACAAAACCCCCATTAATCCTTCAAAAGAGTGTTGACAATTATTTATATTTAGACTAGTCTGACTATACATTTATAAGAAGGAAGGATTATGAAAGCAATTTGGAAATTACAAGATGCCAAAGCACAATTCAGTAGGGTTGTAGAAAATGCGTTAAAGATAGGTCCTCAGTATGTGACACGCCGAGGAGCAAAGGCAGTTGTTGTCATTTCAGTTATGGATTATGAGGATTTAGTTTCTAATAAACCAAGTTTCAAAGAGTTTTTATTAAACTGTCCCAAAATGGACGAAGATTTTGAAATCGAAAGACGACAAGATTACCCAAGGAGTATCGAATTGTGAATTATTTACTTGATACTTGTGTAATATCAGAAATTGTGAAACCTGCTCCTAGTTCAAGGGTAATTATGTGGATAGATAGT
Organism: Desulfobacteraceae bacterium; assembly: GCA_030638305.1. The sequence continues at coordinate 7,507 of DAOWEW010000118.1, read as the reverse complement.
ATCCCATCGGAACGATTATTTTTATGTTCCCTTATTATAGGTGAAATCCGAAAAGGATTGACTAAACTTCCTGAATCAAAGAAGAAAGAAAGATTGACAGATTGGCTTAATACGCTATTAGAGAATTACCAAGATCGTATTCATTCCATTGATATCACTGTTGCGGAGAATTGGGGCGTAATGCAAGGAAAAGCTGAAAAAGAAGGGATGCCCATGTCTTCAATAGACAGCCTTATTGCTGCTACAGCCTATACTTATAATCTCATCTTAGTGACAAGAAATGAAAAGGACTTTCAAGCAAGTAAATTGTCCATTATCAATCCCTGGAATGATGAGGGAAATGACTGAGTTTGGGCTAACCATGCTGGGCAAAGCCGTACCGCTTTTGAAAGGCGGTATTTGACCGATAGTTTTTATCTTTATCATAAAGATAAAATGGATAAAGGTTAAAACACTTTCCAGTCTGGCAAACCCTTTATTGGAGACATCTCTTGATTCTGGAGAAGCTGCTGTAATTGAACTTGCCGGAGAGTTAAATGCTAATTTTGTCCTGCTTGATGAGCGCAAAGCCAGAAAGATTGCACGTACTGTTTACGGGCTGCATGTTATCGGCTCAGCCAGAGAGATATAGTTTCCATCAGTTTATCCTTCTTTATTTGCTCTGCGCCGCAGGCTGAGACCTTTTTGTTTGTCGTCGTCTCCCGACAACCCAAAAATACTATCTCTTTTCTCCGTGTCCTCTGTGCCTCTGTGGTGAGACTCTTCAAATAAAAAATATTTTAAATGCCCCATTTCCGCTTTTCTCTCTGCTCTTTGCCCCATCAACCTTTCTGTGTCCGCGGCTAATTTTTTTCATCTTTCTGACATTGACATCATAAGCTTTCATGTAATAGGTTAAACCCATGAAAAACAGTCTGATAATTATACCAGTTTTGATCGCAGTGTTAATGATACCATCTCTTATGCCTGCAGTGGAGATAGCTCCGAGGATAAGTGACAGGGAAATAGTAGAAAGACTTGCAAAATTGGAAGAAGGGCAGAAGCATATCAATAAACGGATTGATGATCTTCGTTATGAGATGAACAATCGTTTTAATGACCTCCGTTATGAGATGAACAGTCGTTTTCAGGCAATTGACAAGAGGTTTGACAGCCTTCAGTGGATGATGGGGCTTTTTTTACAATTGCTCTTGTAATACTGGGATTTGTGCTTCGTATGCAGTGGCAGATGCAAAGAAAGCAAACCCGTATGGATACATCTCTTGAAACATATAAAGATGAACTTGCCTTCATAAAGGGGCTTATAGAAAAACTTCTCCCTCCCAAAGGTGTACTTTAGTCCTATTTCAGAAATTTTTCTGCAAGCAAACCGCAACATATCTACAATAAAATTAATTAGTTAGGTGGCTTCATCCAATGTAATCCAGGGGGCGGAGCTATCATCTGCGTTTGTCCGCGTAAGTCCGCGGCTAATTAAAATCCTTGATGATAACTGTTCATAACAAAAGGGAACGACCATGCCATTGATTAAAATAGAACCAGCTTTGAAAGATATGATCCGCAGCCTTGGATATGATCCGGAGATGGAAGCCGTCAAAATTTTCAATATGGGATTGAAAGAGATCTTGCGAGAATGCGAGGAAGAAATTCTGAAGCAGGAAATCAAATACGGCATGTCTTATGAAGGATTCAAATCAAAGTTAGATTCAGGACAACTCGGAGACCCATTTTCCTATCCACTGGAAAAAGATGCCATGCTATGGGAGGATCTTATAACCGAGAAATGGCTTCGATTGAGGATTATTCGTCAACTTGAGGAACGATTGTGATCTCTCTGGATGTTCTTAAAGATAAGTTATGCAGTTTGTTCAAAAAACAATTTCCTGACGTAGAGATTAGTATCAATGAACGACGGTCTGCCATACTCGAAATCAGAATATTCTTTACTTCTGAAGTATTCATGGAATCGTACGTCAATGGGATAACAGGTAAGAAAAGCTTTGCACTGGTAGAAAAAGGAAAACGTATTTGGGGTTATGACAATTATCGGTATTGGCATCACCACCCAATTGAAAAACCCGAAAATCATATACCGTGCGACGAGCCATCACTCGAAAAGATTGTGGATGAGGTGCATAGAGTACTCACCAACCAACCTTCTTGATTTGCTCGAAGGGCATGATAGTTTTTTCTCTGCCAGGTCGGCAGAGAAAATTGTCCGCGTTAGTCTGCGAGTGTCCGCGGCTAAATTTCTTTTTTTTTTCATCTTTCTGAGATTGACATCATAAGATTGCATGTAATAGATTAAACCCATGAAAAACAGTCTGATAATTATACCAGTTTTGATCGCAGTGTTAATGATACCATCGCTTCTGCCTGCAGTGGAGATAGCACCGAGGATAAGTGACAGGGAAATAGTAGAAAGACTTGCAAAATTGGAAGAAGGGCAGAAGCATATTGACAAACGGTTTGACGGTGTCAATAAACGAATTGACGACCTTCGTTTTGAGATGAACGGTCGTTTTAATAGCCTTCAGTGGATGTTGGGGCTTTTTATTACAATTGCTCTTGTAATACTGGGATTTGTGCTTCGTATGCAATGGCAGATGCAAAGAAAGCAAACCCGTATGGATACATCTCTTGAAACATATAAAGACGAACTCGCCTTCATAAAAGGGCTTATAGAAAAACTTCTTCCTCCTAAAGGTGTACTTTAAGCGATTGGTTCTAAATTTGCCTGAAGGGCATGATAGTTTTTCATCTGTCAAGTCGACAGATGAAAATGTCAGCGTTTGTCAGCGGCTAATTAAAAAAGAAAGGGCATTTGCCCTACGCAAGAGCATGATAATTTTTACCTTTCAGCTATTTTCTATGAGTTATCAGCTTTTAATAAGGATAAACAATGAACATTTGTATTATTGGAACTGGATATGTAGGGTTGGTGACCGCCGCCTGTTTTGCTGAAACCGGCAACAAGGTACATTGCGTGGATGTCAATTCTGAGGTCATTAATAAGTTAACTGCAGGAAATATCCACATATTTGAACCGGGGCTTGAAGTGCTGGTCAAACGAAATATCAAAGGTGGAAGGCTGAAGTTCTCAACTGAGCTGGCAAATGGGCTTGAGAAAGCCTTGTTCATATTTATTTGCGTCGGCACGCCTTCCAGCCCTGAAGGCTCGTGTGATCTTACATATGTTCGGCAGGTCGCGTCACAGATTGGGCAGCTCATTAGCGAGCACAAAATTGTTGTCAACAAATCAACCGTGCCCATTGGTACGGCCGATGAGGTTCGCCGGATAATTCAAACTGAGCTTAAAAAAAGAAACATCAAGATTGAATTTGATGTTGTCTCAAATCCGGAATTTTTGAAAGAAGGGAGCGCTGTTAATGATTTTATGCGGCCGGATCGTATTGTTATTGGGACAGATAACATTCGTACATTAAAGCTGCTTGAAACTTTGTATGCACCCTTTGCCCGAGCCAGGGACAAATTGATCACAATGAATATCAGAAGCGCTGAAATGACCAAATACGCTGCTAACTGTATGTTAGCGACCAAAATTTCATTGATGAACGAATTTGCCAATATTTGCGAAAAAGTTGGCGCAGATATCATGAGCGTCCGAGCAGGAATTGGTTCTGACCGTCGTATCGGGCAACAATTTATCTATCCGGGAATCGGTTATGGGGGAAGTTGTTTTCCTAAAGATGTTAAGGCTCTTATTAATACAGCACACTCATTCGGAATAACCCCGAGCCTGATTTCCGCCGTTGATGCTGTTAACAATCATCAAAAAACCGTTTTGCCCCGAAAAATTATAGATTATTATGCAGACAAAGGAGGTGTTAATGGTAAGACGATAGCGTTATGGGGTCTGGCGTTTAAATCCAATACTGATGATGTGCGTGAATCGGCTGCGCTTGACCTCATTCAGTATCTTACAAAAGAGGGTATGGAGGTTAAGGCTTTTGATCCGGCAGCAAGTGAGAATGCCCGAAAAAACTTTAAAGACAACCAGCGCATCCAATTTTTTGACGATCAATATCAAATATTGGCAGACGCTGATGCCCTTGTCGTGGCAACAGATTGGAATCAATTCAAAAATCCTGATTTTTCGGAAATTAAAAGATTGTTGTCAGCGCCTGTTATTTTTGACGGGCGCAATTTATATTCGCCGGATTATCTGCAATCTCAAGGATTCGAATATTTTAGTATCGGAAGGCCGGCTTAGCATAATAGTTCACTTGACGGGATTTACAGGATTGACAAGAGATTTCATTTAGTTGTTCCTGTGGCAAAGGTCTCATGCGGTGTAGATACAATTGATCGGTGTAATTGCTAAAGAATCTGAGAAAGAAGTCGCTATGGAGTTTTTTCAATTGTTTAAAACTCCCTGGGAATTTTTTCAGAAAAATCAAAGGTATGATATTGTTATCGTTGCTACAGACAAACTGCCTTCAATCGACACCAAACTCACAGTATTCTATAACAGTAACCCCACACGGTTTGATTTCAAGGAAGCACTTGAATCAGAAGTTTCAAATAAAAGCAACCCCTTTGAATATCAAAATCTATCTTTTCCAATATATGGTCAGGCGCTAACGTTCTGCAAACAAGAACAAGCACAGTTTACATTAGAACAGTCAAAAGAGTCCGTAGTAATAGAAGTTGAACGTGAAGATAAGAAAATTATCCGTATCGGTTATGACTTGTTTGGTGAAATTAACTTTTTATTATCCAAAGGACAGCCGGTCGCATTTGCACAGATTCCTGCAATTGAGCGTCACATAGCTATTCTACGCAAGCTTATTCTTAATGCAGGATTGTATCTTATTGAAATACCGCCTGCTCCAAAGGGGTATGATTTTACTGTCTGTCTCACCCATGATGTGGATTTTGCCGGTATCCGCAGGCATCTATTTGATCACACGGTTTTCGGCTTTATCTATCGGGCAATTATCGGCTCAATCGTTGGGATTTTAAAGCAACGCATTCCCATAAAAAACCTGATTCGCAACTGGTACTCGGTTTTATTGTTGCCGGGAGTTTTTTTCGGCCTGGTGAAAGATTTTTGGATTCAGTTCAAGCGCTATATCGAACTCGAAGAACCCTTGCCATCGACTTTTTATTTTATCCCCTCCAAAAACTATGAGGGCTTAGCTGAAAAAGGCAAGGCACCCAGGATTAGAGCAGTTAGGTATGATGTTCATCATATTCATGATCAAATAAAGCTTTTGATTGACCACGGTTGCGAGATCGGGCTTCATGGGATTGATGCCTGGATTGATCATAAACATGGGCGTAAGGAGTTTGCAGTAATCGCAAAAATTGCCGGCAGTTCAGATATCGGCATTCGTATGCACTGGTTGTATTTTAATAAAAAATCGCCCCGGCATCTCGCAAAAGCAGGTTTTTTATATGACTCTACTCTTGGCTATAATGAAGCAATAGGCTTTCGCAGTGGAACGGTGCAGGCATTTTGTATGTTGGGCGGAGAAGGAATAATCGAACTGCCGATGAACGTCATGGATACGGCCTTGTTTTATCCGGATCGTATGAATTTAACTGAGGCTCAGGCATGGCTTGAGGTACAAAATATCATCACGAGCATGGCGCATTTCGGAGGGGCGTTAACCATTAATTGGCATCATCGGAGCATTGCTCCCGAGAGGTTGTGGGGCAGTTTTTATGTGCGCTTGTTAAAAGATTTAAAACAAAGAAAGGTGTGGTTTACAACTGCAACGCAGGCAGTTCACTGGTTTCAGAAAAGGCGGGAGATCGAAATATGTGAGCCGGTCGTTACCAACAATTCCATCTCGCTTGAACTCCGGTATCTGAACTGTGCTCCGAGCCCAGGTATGGCTCTGAGAGTCTATAAACCTCGAAACGCAAACCAGCGAGACGAAAGCGTCGCTCATGAATATGTCGATTTAGAAATACCAGATAAAAACGGGGATATTACTCTGGAAATAAAAAATCCTGACAATCCTGCCCCGTAAGTTGGAACCATCGTACTGTGGTCTAAGAAAAAAGCAATTTGCCCAAAGGGCATGATAGTTTTTTCTCTGCCAGGTCGGCAGAGGAAAATGTCTGTGATAGTCTGCGTGTGTCTGCGGCTAATTTAACATAATTTGAAGAGCAAAGCGACATCATTTGAAACTCACCCATGTTTGCATGATTGCATACACCATTTATCCCTCGGACGCCCGTGTCAGGCGTGAAGCTGAAACTATTGCTTCACAACCCGGGTTCCGGGTGACCTTTTTAACGCTTAAAGAAGGCCAGAAACCCGAAGTTTATCGTAAAAATGGAGTAATTGTCCGGGAATTGGATGTTCATAAGTACCAGGGTAAAAATAAAATTAAGTACATACTGTCTTATCTCAATTTTTTATTAGCTGCTTTTACTGTTGTAAACAGGCTGGTTTTTGCAAAAAGCCTGGATATAGTACATGTGCATAATATGCCTGATTTTCTCGTATTTGCCGCGTTTTTACCGAGACTGATTAGGAAAAAGGTAATTCTGGATATTCATGATTCCATACCGGAGACCTATCTAACGAAGTTTAGCCACAGCAGTAAACGACTTTTATTTAAACTTTTATGTTACGAAGAATCAATTTGTTGTCGGATTGCTCATAAGATCATTTGCGTCAACCACGTTCAAAGAGATACTCTAATTGCCAGAGGTTTAGAGCCGGACAGGATCCTGATTTCTATGAATGTTCCCGATCATAAAATCTTTAAGCAGGATAAAAGGGATATTTCAGTTAAAAAAGAAAGCGATCAGTTCAACCTGATCTACCATGGAACGGTGACCAGGAGACTTGGGATAGATCTGGCCATTAGGGCGGTCTCTGTCTTGAAACGCGACATACCCCGGTTAAATTTTTATATTCTGGGTTTGGGAGATGATATTGATAACTGTATTGAGTTGAGCAAAGCATTAGGGGTTGAAGGCAGTATTCATTTCAACAAAAGGATGGAGCCGGTTGAGAAAATCGCTGAAATAATCAGAAAGATGGATGTCGGTGTTGTTTCAAATCGGAAAAATATAGCCACCGAACTTATGCTGCCGGTAAAAATGTTGGAATATATGGCCCTTGCCATCCCTGTGGTGGCGCCCAGGCTTAAAGCTATCCAATACTATTTTGACGAAAAAATGATCCAATATTATGAACCGGAAAATGTTGATTCTTTGGCCAAAGCCATCCTGAACCTGTATAAAAAAAAAGAACTGCGAAGACTTCAGGTTCAAGCGACAGGCAAATTTTTTGAGATCTATGGCTGGGAAAAGCACCGGCTTGATCTGCTTAACCTATATCAGGAATTCAGAGAGGCTTAATATCATGACAAAGTATCGGTTTGCGTTAGTCGGATGCGGCAATATTGCCAAAAAGCATTCACATGTTATTCAAAATAGATTAGAAAATTCTGAGATTGCATGCTGTTGCGACACCATGGCCGAACGTGCCGAAAAGTTCGCCAAAGACCATGGGGCCCGG
>DAOWEW010000069.1 GCA_030638305.1 Desulfobacteraceae bacterium | reverse complement strand
TTCATGGTATGATAATGAAACGGGATACTCAACAAGGATGGTAGAGCTGGCAGCTATGATAGGATCGCAGCTTTAGACAGGAAGGAAACAGGAGATAGGAGACAGGTGTAGGTAACAGCTTTTCTTTTTTCTGTCTCCTCTGTCTCCTCTGTTTCCTATTCCCGGTTTTCTTATTAAAATTACAGGAGTCGAATAAAATGGAAAAACGCAGACCTTTTATTGCCGGAAACTGGAAGATGTTTAAAACGATTTCCGAAGCTGTTGAAACTTCAGAACAGCTTGTAAAACTTTTATCAGGGACCGCTGGAAAAGATGTTATGATTGCACCTCCATTTACAGCGCTTTACTCTGTATCGGGTATTATAAGGGAGAGCTGTATTTCTCTTGGGGCGCAGAATATTTTCTGGGAAAAAGAGGGCGCCTATACAGGCGAAATATCGTCCGCTATGCTTGGATCAGCAGGATGTAAATACGTGATCATAGGTCATTCTGAACGGCGACAGTACTTTGGTGATAATGACGATACCGTTAATAAAAAAGTCAGAGCTGCATTAGAATCCGGATTAATACCGATTCTCTGCGTTGGAGAATCTGAAAAAGAACGGGAATCAAATTATACCTTTTCTGTACTTGACAAACAGTTGAAAAAGGGGTTAGAAGGTTTTTCTCTGGATGATTTGAAAACAATAGTTATTGCATATGAACCTGTATGGGCCATAGGAACTGGTAAAACAGCAACAAAGGAGCAGGCTCAGGAGGTTCATTTGTTTTTGCGTTCTTTAATTGAAAAAGAATTTGGAGACAAGCTTTCCAATTCCATCAGAATACTGTATGGAGGAAGTGTAAAACCAAACAACATCTCGGAACTTATGGCTATGCCTGATGTTGATGGCGCTCTTGTCGGAGGGGCAAGCCTGAATCCTGATACTTTCAGCAAACTTGTCAATTATAATTAACAGAAATTTAAAAACTCATTACAATATTAAAATGGTAATATGTCACCACTATTAATAGTAATACATGTTATAGTCTGTATAGCTCTCATTATGATCGTTTTGCTGCAGACCGGAAAAGGGACTGATATGGGAGCTGCTTTTGGAGGCGGTTCCAGCCAGACTCTTTTTGGAAGTACAGGCGCGTCAACTTTTTTAAGCAAAGCAACAACAGCGGCTGCTATAATATTTATGCTGACATCTTTGGCGCTTGCATACATGTCCGGTCATAAAACCGGAGATTCCATTATGATTGACACAGAAATCCCGATAGAACAGCATGTCGAGCCTGAGAAAAGTTTACCTGAGCAGGAAGAAACCTCAAAATCTGCACCAGAGCCAGAGCCTGCAAAACAGACACAAACAGCGGAAAGTCCAACAGAAAGTCCAAAGAACTAACGACTTTTTTTATTGTGCCGAAGTGGTGGAACTTGGTAGACACGCTATCTTGAGGGGGTAGTGGGGAGACTCGTGCCGGTTCAAATCCGGCCTTCGGCACCAGCTATAAAGAATTTGCCACAATCTTAAAGGGTTGTGGCTTTTCTATTTTGGCAGGTTGCGTATAGGTTGTGGATTGTTGCGGATTATCAAGGGCATTTACAGCCCTTCGGTTACTGCTTGGAATAAGGTGTCCATAAATATCAACGGTTATCTGAATGCTTGAATGTCCAAGCTGCTCTTTGACGTAAACAGGGCTTTCACCATTGCTCAGAAGCAGGCTTGCAAATGTATGCCTTAGATCATGCAATCGCATTTCTCTTATACCAGCTTTTTTCAGAACCCTCTTAAAGATACGCCGGATATAATTTTGTTCCATATAACTGCCATCACGGTGAAATATTATTTCTATCGCTCCGCCCCTACCTGCCTTTAACCCTTCCTTTTTACGTTCCTTTAAAAGCCTTTTAAGGTTTAGTGCAAGCTGGTCTGACATATCAACCCGTCTGTCTTTGCCGTTCTTTGGCTTTTCGACAATACCCCTCTTGTATGACCTTTCAACCCGAATAAAGTCGCTGTTAAAGTCTATATCACTCCATTGCAAAGCCAGTGTTTCACCAAGTCTCATACCGGTACGGAAAGCACACAAAAAGAAAGTAAAATGTTCAGGCCAATATGTTTGACAGGTTTCAAGAAATAGCTCTACTTCCTCTTGTGTCATAGGTTCTATCGTTATCTTTTTGTTGCGCTCCAATTTTAAACGTTTAAGGATACCTGAAACAGGATTTGCCTCAATCAATTCTTCATCAACTGCATAGCCCATAGGCCCGCTGATAACGTCACGGATAAGGCAAAGCATACTTCGGGACAATCCTTTTTTGTTTTTCATTAAAATTAAATTACGTATTTCCTTCCGCTTGACTTCATCAATGGGTATATTCCCCAAGTATGGGTAAACGTGCCTATTGAGCATATCTCTATATCTTTCATAAGTTGATTGCCTTCGTAACGGCTTAATGTAATCCTCAAGCCATAAAGTAGAGAAGTCCTTGAAAGATATGGTTTTCTCTTTATTAACCTGTAAATCAAGATCACCAAGCGTTAATTTTGCTTCAATTTTTTTCGCCACATCCATAGCAAGCCTTTTGTCTTTACCGATTTTTTTAGCCTTGCGCTTACCCTGATGGTCGATAAAGACCCACCATATACCTGACCCTTTTGGTCGTTGTCTTGCTTTTACACCCATAGGTTATACCTCCCTTCACTATCTCCCTGATTATTCCAGGCTAAACAACGAAGGCTTATTCGATCTAATTGCAAGAAGTGTGACAGCCGTAAGTTTTGTGAAGATACGATTTTCAAGCTTCCTGGGTTATTTTTTTGTTGTGTCATAAATATATGAAGATATTATTTCTGTATTGGAAGCGAAGCGGTCAATGCTTTTTTCTAAATATGAATTTTCATACTTTTTTGGATACAGCTTTTTAGCCAATAAACTCATTGCATCCTTGAAGTCATCGTATGACATTTGACAACCATGCTCAGTAATCGCTGACTTAAGTGCTTTATGAAATCTTTCCAAATCGAAGGGGGCGTGTAGTATGCCATGTATCTACCTGCATCCATGGTTTAAGTGAATTGGACAAACTTTCAATATTCATCGGATACCTCCTTTTTTCGCTGTTCATTCTCCCTTTTTATTTCAGCAGTATTTTACACTGCAACAAAAACACCATCGCTTGTTTTTTTAATTTTGCCCTGCTTTTTTAACCTGTAAACATAATCACCAACTTTTGCCGCCGTAAAACCTGTTTTGTCTCTTATCCCAGCCGAATCAATGCCATTACTTTGATTGATTATATCAAGAATAATTGCTCCCACCGTAGACTCTGTCTTTTTTTTGCTTTCCGGATTTTCACTTACCGGTACCGGCTCTTTTTTGTCTTCAACATAGGACACAATAAAAGCTTCCAGTACCTGCCCCATGCTTTCACTTTTTTGTGCTGTTTTGATTTTAAACGCCTGGTGTAATTTTTCAGGCAAGCGAATAGTTAATTGTTTCATTTTATCTGGCATGATTTGTAATTTCCTTTTTTAAATATTTATTGCAAGAAAGAAATATAACATTACAGCTTTACATATTTATTGCAAGCTCTAAATACATATTTATATAATTATTTCTTTTAAGGGGAAAAAGAGGTGTTCTTTTGGGGAATACTTTAAAAAGGGTCAGCAGAAGGGAAATATCAAAGAGGTATCAGTAAAGTTGTATGCCAGAGTGTCAACCAAGCCACAAACGTCTGCCACGGGCGCTCTCAGGCAGTCATCACATTCCGTAACAAAAGAAATCACTGGCCGCTTCATACATTGCCATTGCCAGACATCGGCGCCATTGCTTTTCTGACAGGCTATACTTTAGCAGGTCTGCTTGCCGTGCTTTCACCATGCAGGCAGTTTTGTGTAAATCAACCTTGTCCTTGCACAGCTCGGCCATAAAGGCTATCTCACCATCTGCAATATCACTGATACCAAAGATATAATGAGCTTCGGTTCTGGTTATAGGTAGCCTGTGTCTTCCTGTATTTGCCGGCCCCGTGTCATTATCCATTGTTTCCCAGCACATATCATGACACATTGCCGCCATTGTCTCGGCGTTAAGTTCCACTGTTTTAGCTCCGCTTTATCCGGTTTAACCTTGCATATACGGGCAGAGAGTTCAGTTATATTCATATTGCTTTCACAATAAAAAGCTTTCTGTTCTTTTGTGAACTCAAGTCCAAATGTAGGTTTTATACATTCAAGCAAAGTAACCTTTTTTATATAATTAACTTATCGGATTTTAAACCCCTTTGGCCTAACACCAGGCAGGAGGTTAAGCAATAACACAGAATTGTAGAAAAGATTGAAATTTACTCAACAAATTGCGTCCCTGTGCGTTTTCCTCAAGCATTTTTTCAAGAGTTTAACCCTGTTTTGAGAATATCTTCATCACTCATATCAAAGTCGAACAAAGCTGTTTTGTCTGTTGTGGTGTTCCGGTACGGATACAGAGGACAGAACAGGGACTCGCATTTTACAACCAGGTTGCTGTTCCCACCCATACAATATGAACAATGCTTGCGAATAGCTGCATTTCTTTGACTGGCATTTTGCTTGTCACGTACATTGCGGAAATCAAGCAACGGGCAAGCGATACCGTCTGTAAGCTTCCCATTGCATTTATCGACTTTCTCCAATTCCCACCCCATGCACTCAACGCACATCAGCCGGCAAGCCCTGCGTCTGTTTATATGCGTTACCCTGAACCCGTCTTTTGTTCGGATGATTTTCTTGTTTGACATAGCTTTTCCCTGTACTGACATTTTAGCCAGTAGTACCCCCTAAAAATAGGGATACTAATTATGTGTACATATCACCTGGCTATATTTTAATCTTGGGGGCGCAAAGCGAAGCCCATGAGAGGTTCATAAAACTATACGACATATATTTTGCGAATCTTCTTAGGCAAAAATCCGTTAAGGGCAGACCGCCGTTTTCCCTCTTTTGTTTTGGGGCCTGTACTCAATCCGCCATGCAATCTGCAACGACAGTTGAAGTAAAGATCCTTTCTCTTGCAAGGCGTTCCTGCCCTGGTTTTAGCTCCGCAGGTCATCCCGCGACATTCTTCAGGAAAGACAGGAAGCCTGTTTCCCGATTTAGATGCTTTTTCAAAGTAATGATAGATTTCTACGTGAAACTTTCGCAATTTTTTTCGTAATTCCGGAGTCCCGATTAATAATTCATTTTCCATAAACCCTTTGCCTTGCCTTTGCTGATGCCCGTAAAACACCAACACGGGTATCAACATAATCGTAAACTTTTGCCTTAGTTTTGCCTTTCGCTGGCCTTAATACCCTGCCAAGATATTAAAGAATCCGCCCGTCAAATTTTACTGGTAAGGTTCGAGAACCACAGCAATTAGCATGTCCTTGTTTTCTTTTGCGGTTTCTGTTTGTTTTGGCTACGTTCCCATTTGCCATCAGGACAGACATCCATCTCAAAAATAGGCTGATTGTTTTTGCTACAAATCTGCCTGTCATCCGAAAGAGATATAAATCTGCACGGCTTCCCGTGAAGACATTTTGTCATTTTGTGGACTGTGCTTGCAGGTTTTTTAACACTGCTTTCTTTTGCCAATGTTTGATTCTGGTCATGCTTTGCTTTTTTTATTGCTTCCCATAGTCCCATAAAGTCACCGTGTATTATTTATCGCTACACCGCTACAAATATATAATATATAATATAACTATATAATATTATTACATATTCTTTGTAGCAAAACCTGTAGCGACCTGTAGCGCCTGTAGCGGTTCTATCAATCATTCATGCGCATGATATCAAATACCATCGCCTTAACTGGCTTATCTTTAATTCCCGTAAAGCGGTGGTTCACGCCACTTCGCAAGAAAGCTGGGTGAATTTGTAGCGAACTACCAAGCCGCTCAGGGTAGTCAAGTATCATACCCGTCGCTCGGATTGCTTGCTCCGCCCTGGTTCGGTTTATAAAAAGGTTATTCTCAATTATTTCACAAAATGCGCTTTTAGGGCTTGTGTATTCCCCATGCTCACCACTGCCTTTGATTGTGTCTGGCAGTTCATTCAAAGCATCGAAGAAAAAATCTGCTGGGGTTTGCGTTCTTTGCTTGCAGCTTTCCATTTTTGCTTTACCAATTTTTTCAAAGAAGGGCTGAAGGTCATCGCCAAGATTGAAACGCTCCTTTAGCATCCGGTGAAAGGTTAAGATAAGGGCATGGTTTTCATTTATCCGATTATCAGGAATAGCCTTCTTTAAATCACCTCTTGCTTGCTTAAACCTGTGTTCCCAAGATTTTTCAATAAAAGGCCGATATTCCATAACTGCTGGCAAAAATCCTGCCAACTCAGACAAAGGCACTGTCATCAGTGAATCAAACGCAGTCTTGGTATGATCATTCAAATCATCGGTCGAAAACTTCAGACTGATAACCCGCTCCTTTTGTGCCCGCGTTTTGAATGGCTCGTTATTCTGGACAAATGCTATGGTTCCATGAAAAGGAATTTTATTGAGGCGGTTATCGTTGGTAGTTTGCGCGCGAACTTGCAGCGGGTTGCCATGATTATAAAGGCTGAGGATTGTGTCAAACTCGAACCTGTGCTTTTCGGGCTTATTCGACTCCAGAAAACCTTTCATGTGACCCGAAACCTGGGCCAGTGCCCGCAGTTCACCTTTTAGAGTATTGGCCTTATTCATCGGGATTCCTTCCTCATCAAGGCATTGCATGGCGTTCAGTGTCGTCAAAAGCCTTGATTTACCTGTTTGCGGATCGCCGTACATCGAAAGAAACGGAAAGAATTTCGTCCTTGGCTTTATCGAATTGACGAAAAGAGAAGCAGTAAGGAAACTAAGGGCTGTCGCTGCATTGTTGCCCCATGTGGAAATAAGCAGCCGATATATTCTCAAAAAATCACACTTGCCGGGCCGAATAGTCTCAATTAAAGCTGGCCGTAAATGTTCGCCGTGCTTCAGCTTAAAAAATCCGTTCTTTTCCGGATAAATTATTTTTCCCATCGGGGAAATAGCAATATCTTTTAGAACGTGGAAACCTGACCTATGGTCAAAGCCCATAAATTCCGCTTGCCGGACAACCGGCGCCTTGCTATTGACAATCATTTCCGCAAATGCTTTTGCAGCCTCAGTACTACCTTGCCAGAGAGCCTTACCATGTCGCAAAAAGAAGCCGGTCAGCCCGTCCGGTGATTTAAGATTATCGCCGGTGGCTGTTGCACTGATGGGTTGCCCTTTTTTTGGCATGATCTTCAGACGGTATTGAAATACCGGCAACTCCTTGTCTGAGTCTGATCTTTGGAAATGTTTAACCGATACAGTGAAATTACTTACCCACATGGTTTTAATTTCTTCGGCATCTTTAATCCAACTCCAGTAATAACACCCCTCAAAGGGGAACAGACCTGGGACAACTCTTTTGTTGTCTTTTGCGTAAATCTCAGCGTATATCTGGGCTGTTTCTGCCAAAGCAAGGTCAGCCTGTGTTTGATAACGGTCGCGGTTTTTGTTAAACCGTTCTTTAGCTTTTTCAGTGGTTCCGGCATTACAAAGAAGGTCGTTCCAGTCCCCTTCTGTCGGCATGATAGCGGAAACCTTCGTCGAACAATTTTTTTTGGTCTGCATATCTTGGAAATGCGTCAACCATTTCCGAGTGAATTTTGTTCCTGCCGAGTCATGATCAAAAGAAAAAACAAGATTGCCAAACTTTGATAGGTCGAATCTCGCAGGATCATAACCCGCGCCAAGAATAGCAATGGCCTGAAGTCCCATTGCTATGAAGGATAAGGCGTCCAACATTCCCTCGGTAACATAGGTAGGTTGTTCAGGATCATAATCATAATCCGGCATTTCCCAATGATGGCCGGACACCTGCCCTTTATTATGGGCTTTGCCTTCTCCCTGGGGTGGGTTAAATAATCTGCCATTATAAAGGGTTGCGCCCTTATCATCTTTACCCACTGGGAACACTACCCCGCCGTCACAACCTTTTCGTGTTTTGGGGTGGTACTCAAACTCAATTTGATTGATAATCGCTGTGGGTATTCCACGACTTTCAAGATATACCCTCGCTGGCCGGTGTGGATCTTTTTTCGTCGGCTGGTATTTCCGTTCTATCCGCTCATAGATATTGAACAACGGAATTGTTTTCGTTCTGGCCCCGCATTCATTTTGCCGGTTACAAATAATTGAAAAGGGTTTTTTGGCATAGGCCCAGGCTTCAGGGTGACCGCATTCTGGGCAGATCAACTTACTGATATAGTCGCCATGCGCGTAGGTATTATCATTGGCAAATTCACTTCCAAGGATTTGCTTTCTCAGGTCATCAATAAACATAATTTCCGACCTCCAGCGGTGACTTTGTAGCGGTTGTAGCGGCCTTGTAGCGGCCCCCGCTACAGATTCCGCTACATAATTTATGGTGTAATTTCAACAGGTTGGGTCGGTTTTTTGCTGTTTGTAGCGTTGTAGCGGCAAAAACGTATGAGGCTGCTACAGAAGAAAAAAAACAGATTGTCACAAGCTTGCCTGCAGGGTCTTTCACAATCTGTAAAAGGTTATCCATTACGCCACCCCTCAAGTCCTGCCACAAAGCGAAACTTTGAACTTGTTTTATTTTCAATAAGTTGGTATGTTTTGCCATCTTTTAAATCCTTTTTTAAACCCTTGGTCATCGCCTGTGGCCAGGGGTTTTGTTTCTTTGCAAGGTGTTTTGGTGGTATGGCCAAAGCTGATTGTTTCAATATTCATTCCATATCCACGCTCTGGTATTGATTCAGGCTTCATATTTTTTTAAATTTCCTGTTCAAACTGAAGGATATTATCCAAACTCTTTGGTTCTCAGTCATTATTCAGATTCCTTTCAAAATTTCATCAACGATTTTACCGGCCTGGTCACCAGCGGCCTCAAAACGCCCCAGAAATTCGTCAATCGCGCCATAACGTATTAAGATTGTTCCAGATGGAAGGCGCGCATGCGTCAAGCCTTGCTTTAGCCACTCTCGAAGGGTCCGCTTTCCGATACCGGCGTACTCAGAAGCCGCTTTTATTTTGGCCCAACCGTCAGCCATCGTTAAACCTCATACCGTTTTTTGAAATCGGGAAAGATATCCTCAGCGCTCAACCTAAGAGCCTCGGAGATTTTTTCAATTTCGTGTTTCTTCGGTCTGATACCGCGTTCGATAAGAGAAATTCTCCATTGCGGGATGCCGGTACGCGCCCCTAACTCAACCTGGCTTATTTCTTGCTTGATTCTTTTGATTTTTATTTCGCTAACCATTTGCGCACCTCTTTTTTAGATATTTGAAACAAAAATAAACCTAAAAAAAGCTTATGTCAAACATAACTTATTGATATAACACAATTTATCGGTGTAAGTTTTAAGATAAAAAACAGCGCTGGTATGGGATGAACCGATGGTTAAATTATAGTAAATGTTTATCTATGCGGGTTTACGGGTGGTGTAACTTTTTAATCTTTTTGGATGGTTTTTTGCGGAAAGTCAACGTACAAACAAGCTTCGTGGGCATCGTTGTCTTGTTGTATTTTGTTCTTGATCGACCGGAGGCGGTTTTTTATCCTCTCAAAATATATTTTCTTGCGGTTTGTGTCATCTCGGCTGTCAATCCAAAAATCGGTAGCTACAAACACAACAGACAAGCTTGAAATTATTTTTCGATTCAACCAAACGTAACCGTTCAGCTCTGGCAAGCGTTTCACGTAGCGAAGAAACAATCTATTAATGGCAACGTTGTCCTCTTCTATCCAGTGATGTACGTTCGGATTATAATTAAAATCGACTGTCTTTCCGATTTCTGCCACTTTTTTTTTGGCGTGTTTCCGTTCCTCTCTAAGAAATTTATCCCGTGTGACCTTATTGTGGTCATGTTTTTTTGAAAGGTGCTTTACGCCAGCTATATAGCTTTGTTCTATTTCAGTTAATAATTGCTCACTATATTCTGGCGTTCTCTCTTTCTTACAATGCCATATTATTTCGGCCAGGTCATAGGCGAAGGAATCCATCTTAAAAGATGTGTCATAAAGATCACTAAGCTCGTCGATGCTCAACCCTTTAATAATACCCTTGACATACTTAGGCTTTATATTAAAATTTGGATAACCGCGCCCTATGGGCGGGGGTAGCTTTGGCTCTGCCTGTACTGAGATTATGGTGAGCCACTTTATTTGTTCAATGTCTGATTGATAATGTCGCTGTCCTTTTTGCTAAAATGTGCGTATCTC
>DAOWEW010000150.1 GCA_030638305.1 Desulfobacteraceae bacterium | reverse complement strand
TCTGAAAAAATATGGTTTTAGAGCAAGTCTCTTTATATACACTGATTTTGTTGGTGTTTCAAAAAACTCCTTAACATGGAATCAGCTCAGAGAAATGAAGAAAAGCGGTTTTGAGATAGGTTCTCACACGATGTCTCACTGCGATCTTACCATACAAAATAAAGGGGAAGATACTCAAGCGTATATGTCCAGGATCGAAAAAGAACTTGGCGAGTCAAAACGGATTATTGATAAAAAGCTGAAACAAAATACTGTTTTTTTAGCTTTTCCCTATGGGCGTTATGATCAGAGGATATTGGATATGTGTAACCGCTTAGGTTATAAAATTGCAGTATCTGTTAAAAGGGGGAGCAACCCATTTTTTGCTGATCCCCTTGCTCTGAAGAGAAGCCAGATATTAAAAAGGGATATAAAGAGTTTTATTTCCAGACTAAAAACCTTTAATAAACTTTCATTAGAGTAACTAAAATCATGAAAAAAAAATTAGCTTTTATCTGGATTGTCATTCTATTAATAATGGTCAGCGGCTGTGCCGGACATTTTAAAGGGTTCTCGCAAAAAATCGCTGAACACAGGAAGGAAAATCTGCTTCAGTCATACCTGCAAACCGGTAAAGAGTATGAAGATAAAGGAAAGCTGGCGGAGGCATATAAACGGTACAAACTGGCCATTACCGTAAGTCCTGAAAACCGGAAAGCTGCCAGGGGCATTGACCGGCTGGAAAAAGAATTGCGCAAATGGGCAGAAAAATATTATCGGGAAGGTATGAAGTTTCATAATAAGGGGAAATATCGCCCGGCCCATCGTAAATTTTTAACAGCTTTGAAATTTTGGCCGGATCATCCCGGAGCACTTAAAATGCTTACTCCTCGCAAACAGGTCAAATATAAAAAACATATTGAGCATATAATCAAACCGGGTGAAAGCCTTTCAAAAATAGCGATGATTTATTATGGGGATTATCGCAAGTTTGGTATTATAGCTGAATACAATAATATAACCGATGCCACACGGACACATGTCGGCCAGAAAATCATGGTCCCTGCAATAGAGGGAGTTCCATTTTTAACAGAAAAACAGGCTATAAAGACTGAAGAAATAAAAACCCCTGATTCTGCCATTATTGATCAAAAGATCAAAAAAGCGGAGGTAAAAGAAAAGAAAGAACCTGTAAAGAAAGAAGTAACGGAAGAACTTGAAAAGCCCGTAGATGAGGAAGTAAAAGAAGAGGTTGAAGTTGAAGAGCCTGTAGATGAGATAGAAATCTATAGAAGTCAGGGCATCGAATTTTTTAACAAGATGAAATACCGGGAGGCTATTGCTGAATTCAACAAGGTTATAAATGTAAATCCCGATGATGCAACTGCCGTTGAATACCTTGCCATGTCACATTTTCAATGTGCCGTGGCCTTGTTTGAAAAAAAGAATTATCTGAAAGCCATAAAAGAATTTGAAGTATCTCTCCAATACAATAAGAGCTGCCCGACATGCCGGGAATACATCCAAAAAAGCGAAACAACATACATGGAAATCCATTACAAAAGAGGTATCGCGCATTTTGCAAAAGAACAATTGGTCGAAGCTATTATGGAATGGACACTGGTCCGGACTATTGATTTCAATTATAAAAATGTAGCAAATAATCTCAAAACAGCGAAAGTGCTTTTGAAAAGACTGGAGGAAATAAAAAAATCTCAGGAAACCGAATAACAGGCAGAAATCGTAAGAGGACTGTATTGTACATATGAAAGCGCCTATTATTATTGTTCAAATTGTTCATATCTATGGACCTCTGAAAGGTGAAATCCAGGAGTTTTCCGAATCAACGATCTTGATTGGCCGCCATCCTTCTTGTCATGTGCTATTCCCGAAAGATGCTGCAATCGTTTCTCGAAGACATGCTCAAATCGTCAGAGAAGGCAATCGTTTTAAGTTAATTGACCAGAGCGCCAACGGAACATTTGTGAACGGAAAAAAAGTAAAGGAAGCATATCTCAAAGATGGAGATGTTTTGATTTTTGCTGAAGGCGGCCCCAAGGTGAGTTTTTTAACCAGGATGGTGGAACGGCAAGATGAAATTAAAAACATCCCTTTGCCAAGCTTGCCGCAAGAACCGGAAATGTCTGAAATTGAAAAGCCATCTATTGCCCAGGCTCAATCCGAATCAGACCCGGCCAAAGAGATTTCCATGCAGCAAGTTCAGGTTCCACTTGTCATTCAATTCGGCCCTACCATACGTTCTTTTAAAAAACTTCCTGTGACCATCGGAAAAAATCCGGACTGTGATTTGATTATGAACCATCCAGCGATTCTTGATCTTCATGCCCGGATATTTTTCAGTAAAGATCAATACTGGATAAAGGATCTCACCGGTCAAATGTTGATATCGCTCAATGGGCAGCCTGTTAATTTTCAAAGTCCTTTAACTCCCGAAAACCTTGTGGCATTAACTCCCCAGGGACCGACTTTTCGGTTTCTAAATGGTGGACGTTTAGCAGAAATTGAAAAATCCGATTCTGAAGAGCCCGTAAATACGCCCCATGAAAAAGAAAAAATACCTCCTCCATACAGGCATCAAGAAGGAGGTGTCAAAATGGTCAAATCCATAATTAACAAATTTTTAGGAACGTGGACGAAATAATTTTTTTAAGCAGGCATATAGGTTTACGGTTTACGGTTGATCAAAACATAAAACTGTGAACTGTGAACTGTAAACCGACAACCGTAAACCGACAACCGTAAACCGATTAAACTTATGCGATACAAAAGTATACCTGAAATAAACTTTGTCGGCAAATCAGATAGTGGCCTTAAACGTACAAATAACGAAGACAATTTTATCGTAAGTACCGAACTGGGCTTTTGTCTCGTGGCTGACGGTATGGGTGGCGCTGCTGCTGGAGAAATAGCCAGCCGTATCTTTACTGAAACTGCATTAGAGCTTTTTTCAAGCTCCAGCGGCAGATATGAAAAAAAAACAATTGAATTAGTCCAAAGGGCTTTTAGCTTTGCCAATGAAAGAATCCTGAGTCATGTAAAGGAAAATCCTCATCACAAGGGAATGGGATGTACAGCAGAACTGATAGCCCTTTCCGATAATGATTTTGTTATCGGTCATATGGGAGACAGCCGAACTTATTGTTTAAGAGACGGACAGCTCAAACAACTGACTAAGGATCACTCAGTTGTTCAGAATCAGATAGATCAGGGACTGATTACTCTGGCCGAAGCCAGAAACCATCCTCTTCGAAACGTCATTCTTCGGGCAGTCGGTATCAAAAAAAAGTTAGCTCTTGATGTGATAAGAGGAATTATGTTTCCCGGCGATTTGTTTCTTCTGTGCTCAGACGGCCTTTCGGATATGATTGATGACAACCTGATCCGGGACATCCTCCTTTCCACGTCCACTTTGCTTCAAAAAGTAGAAAAACTCATTGAATCAGCTAACGCTGTAGGGGGTTATGACAATATTACCGTTGTCCTTTTTGAAGTTCCCCCGTTGCCATAGGCGAACCATAGCCTGTAGTGGAGACCGATATTGAGGCAATGATGGCGGGACGATAGATGTGTTAAGCTGTTGAATATACGGCCTGTTTACCTGAACAGGCCGTATATTCAACAGATGAGGCATCGGCGCTTCTACAATTGCGGTCAGGATTCTTTGTTGAGCATAAACCAGCCGCCTCCTGCATAGGCTACATTCTTGTGACCTGCTTCTACAAACCATCTTGTTGCTTCGGCAGATCGCGTACCTCTGGAACAGATAATCCTGATTGCTTCATTTTTCGCAAGCTCATTTACTCGTTTACGCAATTTTTCATATGGTATGTGCATTGTATTTTCAAGAGGATAATTTTTTGCTTCATCAGGTGTTCGCACATCAAGAACCAGTGCACTATCCGGTGATTCAGCGTAGTTGGCCGAAACTATACCATCTTCCTGATTTAAAGCCGCTGCTCCCAGCATATAGAGCGGATCCAAAGCAGAGGCATAAGGTGGTGAGTAAGCAAATTCTGAATCCAGAAGATCCTCAAGGCAGCCTTCATTCATCAGCAAATTCCCCAGAACATCGACACGCTTAACCACATCCCCTTCACCAGCGGCCTGAAGTCCCAATATTTGCCGGGTATCGGGATTGTAAATCAGTTTTAAAAATATGTTTTTATCTTCAGGGTAGTAATGAGACAGATCGTTGAAGGTTCCACGAACAGTCCTCGTCGGAATTCCATATCGTGCTGCCATGGTTTCT
Organism: Desulfobacteraceae bacterium; assembly: GCA_030638305.1. Next base: position 6,153 of record DAOWEW010000150.1, on the reverse strand, counting down.
GTTAGACCGGTAGAGGCTACGTTATAATCAAAAACCTTAATGCAGGCACTTCCCACCACTTTCTTAAATTCGGTTTTCCTGCCTGTTAATTGATCTCCTACTGCACGACCCTGTTTGTTTGCCAGAGAACCGAGGGGTATAACCACCTTTTTACCATGAAAATACTCTACCTCTATACAGTCTCCTGCAGCATATATATCAGGATGGCTTGTTGTCAGGTTTTTATCTACTGTAATGCCGCCGCATTTGCCGATTTTTAAACCCATCTGTCTGGCGAGTTCGACCTGTGGACGCACACCGATAGCTACAATAGCATACCCTGTTTTGAGAGTTTTATTATTCGTAATAATTTCAAGGCCATCCGGAATATCGTTGATTCCTGTAACACGGCAGTTCTTGTGTAACTGAACGCCATGTTTTTTCAAATGTTTCTCAATCAGAAAAGACATATCAGCATCAAGCATTTGGGGAAGAATCCTGTTTTTTCCCTCTATCAGATCTACCTTAACATCCCACATGGAGGTAAAAGCTTCGGCCAATTCGATTCCAATAAAGCCGCTTCCTATTATAGCTATTCTTTCAATCTGTCCAGTCTCCAGTTTTTTGCGCCACCTTACGGCATCTTCAATAGTTTTAAAGGTGGATATCCGCTGGTGATCTGCAGGAATGTCAGGTAGCATAATGGGCGTTGCTCCTGTTGCAAGAACCAGTTTGTCAAACTGCAAGCTTTCCTCATCGCCGGTTATCTCGTTCATAAGGCTGATTGATTTGTTTTCTATATCAACATTTGTCACTTTTGTTTGAATACGCATGTTCAGCCCTTTAACCTTTTCAAAAAACTCAGTATTGCGTAAAGTGCCCCACGAAGTTTCCATCAATGCCCTGGTACTTTCTATATCACCGGATAAATAATAAGGCAGCCCGCATGCGCCATATGAGATGATTTTTCCTTTATCTATTACGGTAATCAAACTCTCCGGCATCAATCTTTTTGCCCTTGCTGCAGCCCGCAATCCTGCTGCCGAAGCACCTACAACAACAATTTTTAAACCACTGTTTTTTGTTTCACTCATTACTACCTCGCTTATATGTTAGATTTGTTCTTATTTTTGGCATCGTTCAGCAAGCCCAAAAGATAGTTTACTATTTTAAACCTAAATTGAGCCGAAAAAAAATATGGGGAAAGCCATGGAAGAAAAAAATAAAAGGAAGGGTGAAGAATAGAAGTTTACAAAATATTGCAGGAAAATGGTTATGTGTCAAGCGGAAGTTATTTCGTCCACGTTCCTTAACAGAAAAAAACTGCGTGCTTTTCGTTTAAGGCTGTGGTATTTTACTCCTAACTCTATTTGTTCAAAGAATATTAAAATGATTGATGAATTAATAAATATTCCTGTCAAGATAGGCTCGGTAAAAAAATATCTCACAGAACGTTTTGACGGAAAAATTGAGATTGTTGGAGTCAAAAAGCTTGGAAGCTTTACTGATACAATAAAAAAGCTGGGTTATGGAGATACCTTTCTTGTTAAATTTCGCAAAGAAGGAAAGGACAGATCTGTCATATTTTCAACTATGCGAAGAGATAAATACGGCCACCAGTATTTGTGGGATAGAGCCCAAATTTTGATGTTTCAGTATGATGCGGGCCAACGCCTTCCCAGGCATGCCCATCCCTTAGATGTCGGATATTTCAACGCTAAAGGCATGGCGCATTCTGTTCGGGATGCAAACATGTTTTTTTTACTCACGGAAAAGGTCGAAGGAACTGATTATTTTTTAGATTTAAAACGCCTTAAAAATGAGGTTGTAATTGATCTTGATATAAAAAGAGCAAGGGTACTCGGCGAGTATCTTGCAGAAGTTCACACTGAAAAAAAAGATGCGCCGGATCTTTATACAAGAAAAGTCAGGGAGCTTATAGGGCATGGCGAATGCATAATGGGAATTGTTGACGGCTACCCGGGGAATTATGAGTTTTGCTCAAATGATGCTTTTTGTGATATTGAAAAACGCTGTGTTGAATGGCGCTGGAAGCTAAAACAATATACCCACCGCCTGTGTCGCGAACATGGCGATTTTCATCCATGGAATATAAAATTTCGAGAAGGAACCGATTTTTCAACATTTGACAGAAGCAGGGGAGAATATGGTGAAGCAGCGGATGATGTTTCTACATTGAGTATAAATTACCTGCTTTATTCTCTTCTGAAGCACGGCAAATTAGATGGTGACTACAAAAAACTGCACGACATTTATATAACAACCTATCTGGAAAAAACAAAAGATCTGGAACTTTTTAAAGTTATTCAACCTTTTTATGCTTTCAGATGTCTTGTAATAGCTTCGCCTGAATGGTATCCAAATCATCCTGCTGATATACGCAAAAAACTTTTTAACTTTGCAAGAAATATTTTGACAACTGAAATAATGAGCATAGATGAAATCAACAGATATTTTGAATAAAGGCTGGAATAAAGGCTGGGCAGTGTGGTTTACAGGGCTTCCCGGTTCAGGCAAAAGCAAAATATCAAAGCTTGTTTATAAAAAGCTGGCAGATGAAGGAATAATCTGTAAACGAATTGAACTGGATACAATACGGAAAAAATATGTCGTCAGGCCGGAATATACTGATAGCGAACGTGATTTTGTTTATAATAAACTGATTGAGTTTGCAGAAGAAAATGTGAGAAACGGAATTAATATAATAATAGATGCCACCGCACATAAACGGTCGTACAGGGAAAATGCCAGAAAAAAAATTGAGCGTTTTGTGGAAGTAATGATAAAATGCCCTCTTTCAGTATGTATAGAACGAGAATCCAAACGCAAAAATGGTCATATTGTTTCGCAAATATACCTTCGCGCCTTAGAAAGACAACACAAGGGTTCAAGGTTTGAAGACCTGGGCAAGGTAATAGGGGTTGATATTCCGTACGAAGAAAATCCTTTTGCAGAAGTGATTATTGACAACAGCAAAGATACAGCGGTACAAAATGCCATGGTTGTGAAAAATGCCCTGGCAAAATATCTTGAACTGTAAGTTATCGGTTTACGGTTGTCGGTTTACGGTTACCACTGTAAATTTAATCATCCATAGAGCCAAAATGGCGGAACTCTTTGAAATTACAAGGCATTGCCCACCCTACAAATTGTCCCGCTTTAAGTTGGTAGCCGACAACCGTGAACTGTAAACCGACAACTGTTAACCGTAATTATCAAATTTTTTAAGGAGTACGAAAATGCCTTTATATGAGTTTAAATGTTTAAAATGCCAGGCCTATTTTGAAATGCTTATTATGAACAAAGATGAGGACGTTGAACTTAAGTGTCCTGAATGTAAATCAGAAGAGTTTGAACGTATCATCAGCGCTACTAATTTTGCAATGGGAGACGGCTCTGATTCCGGCAATAAACTCAGCGCCACAACAAGGACTTGCTCAAGCGGCTCATGTACTACTTATGAAATACCCGGCTGTTCCAAATAAATTGCAGAAAAGGAACTATCATGAAGCAAGTCCACAGCCATGAAAAGGAACAGTTTAAAAAGCTTTTTAAGCAAGAAAATATTTCTGATTTTGAAAATAGATTCAAGATACTTGAAGTCTTTCTGCAAACCGAAAATCATGTTACAGTAAACGAACTGATTCAGCTTCTTGAAAGAAATGGATATGAATTAGACTCCGACTTTGTCAGGGAAACGCTTAAACTTATATGCCGCTTCGGTTTTGCCCAGAAAATCAAATTTAATAGCGGACCTGTACGGTATGAGCACAGACATCTCTGCCAGCATCACGATCATATGATCTGTACGAAATGCAAAAAAATTATTGAGTTTCAAAACGAAAAGATTGAAAATTTACAAGTACAGATATCCCATACTTATGGTTTTCACATGCTTCAGCATAAGCTGGAAATCTATGGTATTTGTTCAGAATGCCTTAAAAGCCATTTAAAACTTATGCCTCTTGTAATGGCAAAACAGGGTGAACGACTCATAATCAAAGATTTTACGGGCGGATCAACTGCACGTATGCGTTTATTAAGCATGGGTCTGAAAATTGGAGATGAGATTGATGTCATTACCAACATCGGACGGGGACAGATGATTATAGCTTTAGATTGCACCCGTTACGCTATCGGACACGGACTGGCGCAGAAGATAGTTGTTGATCCGATTAAGGAACTGTAGGAATTATTTACAATGCTGTTAAGCGAAATGAAAGAAGGGCATACCGGAATAATTGTTCGTGTAGGAGGCAATGGAGCCTTACACAGAAGAGTGCTTGAAATGGGACTAACCAAAGGGTCGGAAATTTACGTAGAAAAATATGCGCCCTTGAAAGATCCGCTTGAACTTATTATAAAGGGTTATCATATATCTCTTCGGGTTAAAGAAGCTGCAAATATAACCGTCAACAAATTATAAAAACAGGGTAACGGTTCACTGTTGATCAAAACATAAAACCGTTAACTGTAAACCGACAACCGTGAATCGTGGATTCATTAATGCATAAAAAAAGTATTACAATAGCCCTTGCGGGAAACCCTAATTCAGGTAAAACAACAATCTTCAATAACATTACCGGAACAAGACAAAAAGTAGGAAACTGGCCGGGCGTTACAGTTGAAAAAAAAGAAGGTTTTGTAAGTAAATACGGGTATGATCTTAAAATTATTGATCTTCCCGGAACTTACAGTTTAACCCCTTTTTCCATAGAAGAAATTGTCGCGCGGAATTTTGTTCTTGAAGAGTCCCCTGATGTTGTTATTGATATAATTGATGCGTCCAATCTTGAACGCAGCCTTTACCTTGCTACACAATTAAGAGAACTTGACTGCAAGGTCTTATTCGCTCTGAATATGGCTGATATTGCATTGTCACGGGGAATAAAGATTAATGCTGACAAGCTGTCTGAACTTTTAGATTTGCCGGTAGTCTTCACAACAGGAAACAAAAATAAAGGCATTGATAATTTACTGAAAACAGCCATAAAACTGGCTGAGTCAACATCAGATATCTCCCCAAAACGCAAGGTTAAGTACAGCAAGGATATTGAAACTTCTATCTCAACACTTCAAAACTTTATCAAAGAGCGCATAGAACAAAATTTTCCTTATAATATAAGATGGACAGCTATCAAACTTCTCGAAAACGACAAAATCGTTAGAAAACGTATTCGTCAGAAAAGCGAAAATAAAAGCCGGGAAATTCTTCATGAAGTCGAAACGCATCGCAAGCATCTTTTGTCCCGTTTTGATGAAGAGCCTGAAATAATAATGACGGATGAGCGATATGGATTTATATCCGGAATTATAAAGGAGGTTGTCAAAACATCAACAAAACGGCGCATAGATACTTCAAGGAACATTGACCTCGTCCTTACGAACAGATTTATCGGGTTCCCTATTTTTATACTCTTTATATGGATTATGTTCCAGACAACTTTTACTGCGGGTTCCTATCCAATGGAATGGTTAAGCAGTGGAATCAACTGGTTGTCGACAATATTAGAAACATTTCTTCCTGATAGTTTTTTAAAAGATCTTCTCTTAAACGGAATAATAGCAGGCGTTGGAAGCGTTATAATTTTTCTTCCAAATATCCTGATACTTTTTTTCTTTATCGCAATTTTTGAAGATACAGGCTATATGGCAAGAGCGGCCTTTCTGATGGATAAGATAATGCATCTTATAGGTTTGCACGGCAAATCTTTCATCCCCATGCTCATGGGATTCGGTTGCAGTGTTCCTGCAATCATGGCAACCCGCACTCTTGAGAGCAATAAAGACAGAATCCTTACTATACTAATAACTCCATTTATGTCTTGTTCAGCTAAACTCCCAATATATATTCTGCTCGCCGGTACCTTTTTTAGCACCAGAGCAGGAACTGTAATATTTTCAATCTATATTACCGGCATTATTCTTTCAATTATAAGCGGTCGCTTATTCCGATCTACGCTTTTCAAAGGTGCTGACGCTCCATTTGTCATGGAATTGCCTCCCTACAGGGTTCCAATGATAAAAAGCCTTGTTATCCATATGTGGGATAGAAGCAAGATGTTCCTGAAAAAAATGGGGGGTATTATTCTTGTCGGCTCAATTATTGTGTGGATGCTCACGGCTTTTCCACGCAACATAAACTATTCAATG
>DAOWEW010000013.1 GCA_030638305.1 Desulfobacteraceae bacterium | reverse complement strand
TTTTGGATTATGTTGTCGTTGAAGGTTTCCAGTAAATAATTCTTTACTGCAATCAGCCAATGAACACCTATTCTCCAGTATTTTTTTAGCTTTCCTCCGAGCAATGAAACTAAACCACGCACATAGAACCTTCCTGATTGCTGATTGTTATCAGAATTTGAACAAGTTGCTTGATGTTTCTCTTTTACTATATTTTCTGAATCTGAAGTTTGCGATATTTCGCATTCTTGTTTGAATGACAGCAGCAATAGGTAACTCCTCTTTCAATAATATCTTTAAGGAATTTCTTTTCAGAGTAATTTCCTTCTGTATAGATTTCTGAGCTTCTTCAATGAGGGAAGATACCTGTCCAAAAATTTTTTCAAAAACATTTTTTTCAACTTTATCAATCATAACACCTCCAAGGTAAAAGTTTGCGCTATGATTAAACTATAAATCAAAATTTTTGTTTATAGAAAAGATTTGTTGTAATTTCAATAGGTTGTTTATAATATCGCAAAAAAACATATTTAAGCAATAAACGTGCCGAACGGTATTGATATTAGTCACAAACATATAAACAAATGGCAGAGGATTACCAACTATAGCCTGTACCATATGCCTATGGTGTAAACTTAAAAATTAATTTTATATATTACAAGCACTTGTGTTATATTAATACCGCAAAGTCATATGGTACAGGCTATAATAAAATACAGTTTCCATACCCCACTCTATTTTTTTTCAAGGTGAGGTATGGATTTAGCATATTTTTTGCAAACTACTAATCTTAACATGCTGTTTTTTAATTTATTTTGCAATAGGCATATTGCCTATAACTCCAAATGACATTGGGAATGGGCATGGCAAAGGCCGCCCAGATTTTATCCGCCTTTGAACTGGCAAGACGGCATCTGATTAAAAATACTGTAAAGATAACCGGCGCACAAGATGTAATACCGCTTTTGGCTGATATTGCCGACAAAAAGCAAGAGCATTTTATCTGCATTTCCCTTAATGGCGCTCATGAAGTGATTAAAAAACGGATTGTTACCATCGGTCTGGTGGATCGCAGCCCTGTTCATCCACGTTCCTAACCATCCTTCCGGTGATCTGAAACCGAGCAACAGCGATTTGAAAATCCATGAACAATTGACTGAGGCAGGTAAAATTCTTGGAATTCGGATTCTGGATCACCTCATTGTCACACGGAAGGGATACTACAGCTTTCAGGAAGCTGGCTTGATTGGTTAGTTTAGCGAAATGGGGTCGGTAGAGGAAAATTTTGATGCTTAGGCTAAGGAATATAAACTCATTCTATGGCAATATTCAGGTGCTGAAGAATGTAAATATTGAGATTTCCAAAGGAGAAATTATAACTCTTATCGGTGCAAACGGGGCAGGCAAAACAACAACTCTTATGACGATCTCGGGTTTAGTTCCACCACGTTCAGGCGAAATCACTTTTATGGGAAAAACTATTCATAATATGAGTCCGGACAGGATCGTTGCGCTTGGAATCAGCCAGGTGCCCGAGGGTCGAAGAATTTTTCCATATTTAACGGTTCTGGAAAATCTGGACATGGGGGCATTTTTAAGGTCAGACAAAAAAAAGATAAAAAAAGATATGGAATACATTTTTGACCTTTTTCCGATTCTTGGTCAAAGGAGGAATCAGTCAGGGGGGACTTTAAGCGGAGGCGAGCAGCAAATGCTTGCCATTTCAAGGGCAATAATGGCAAGGCCGGCGCTTTTGTTGCTGGATGAACCGTCTCTTGGACTGGCCCCTCTTATAGTAAGACAATTGTTTGAGATCATAAAGAGAATAACTATCGAAAACCGGATAACTGTTTTTCTTGTAGAACAGAATGCAAATCTTGCGCTGAAAGCAGCTCACAGAGGCTATGTTATGGAGAACGGATGTATAACTCTTTCAGATTCCGCAGAAAATCTTCTTTCAAACGAAAATGTAAGAAAAGCATATCTGGGATTGTAAGCTTTATGAGTTATCTCCTTTATCATTCTCTAGTTTGTCAGCTTCTTTTTTTTCAGCGTCAGTTGTTGCGCTTTTAAAATTTTTTATTGCCTTACCTACACCTGCTCCGATTTCCGGCAGTTTACCTGCTCCGAATATAATCAGGATAATAACAAGTATTATTATAAGTTCGGGCATACCGATTCCAAACATAAAATCCTCCTAATTGTTGGGCTCGTTCGGTTTCAATTTTTTTGGATAAAAGTAAATTATTTAATAAATATAACATCGGCATAGTTTAGTGTCAATCTTTTACAAAGCCATCAAGCTTATCTATTTCTTGTAAACTTATTGATCTCATGATAAATGGACGAAACAAAAATGAAAGGAGAATGAATTGTGATTAAAAACTTTCAGGCAAACGGTCTTCCTGCTTTAATAGGAAGCCTTCCTATGGATAACCATGCAGAAGCTGCAAAACTTGTTTTCAGGCATACTCCTGAAATTCCCTTATGGGTTCAGCTTCCGGTTTATAAAGAAGAAGGAATGATCGCACAGTTTGTTCCCGGTTTGCCGGGTATTGTAGTTGAAAAAGAAAAAATTTATATAGATACAAGCGCAGGAGGTTTTGGTGAAGATCTTCTGAAATTTTATGAGGACTACATAGCTGTAGTTGAAGGAGGGGCAGACCTTGCCAAATCAAGATTTGTTCTGACAGAAGATACGGCAAAAGGGTTTTTTGAGCTTACAAAGCAATTAAAGGCCGTTTCCGTTCCTCTATTTGCAGTTAAAGGCCAGACAACAGGTCCTGTAACTTTTTGCACTGGAATGAACGACCAGAATGGAAAGGCCATATTTTATGACGAACAGATAAGGGATGCGGTTGTGAAGCTTTTGGCTCTCAAGGCCGGATGGCAGGTCAGAGAGCTTTCAAAATTCGGAGTTCCTGCAATTGTTTTTTTTGATGAACCTGTACTTGCCGGTTTCGGCTCATCGGCATTTATAGGCATATCAAAGGACGAAGTTAAAAAGTGTTTTGAAGAAGTTATAGAAGCCGTTCATTCAGAAGGCGGTATCGCAGGAATACATGTTTGCGCCAATACTGACTGGTCGCTTGTTTTCGAATCTTCAGCAGATATAATCAGCTTTGATGCTTATTCTTTTTTTGACAAATTTATTCTCTACGCCGATCATCTTAGAAAATTTGTGGAATCAGGACGTATTCTTGCATGGGGCATAGTGCCTACTTCAAAAGCAGAGGATATCGAAAAAGAGACGGCTGATTCGCTTGTAACAAGCTGGGAAGATAAAGTGAGAGATTTAGAAATTCTTGGATTTGACAGGTCTAAAATTCTGTCTCAGTCTTTAATAACTCCAAGCTGCGGTACGGGTTCCTTAAGCCTGGAAAATGCAAAAAAGGTTTTAAAATTGACAAGGGAGGTATCGGATAGATTAAGAAGTTAAAAGCCGTTAGCTAAGAGCCCGCACTGAAGGTGCACTAACTTCAGGGCTTACTCACAGTTGAGCGATTTTTGGGGAAGGAACATACTGAGGTCTTGATTTACAAGGGTTCGCAAAAAATAATTTTCAATTTTCTATCACTTAAAAATTGAATCAGCTCGCTGTGTAGAGGGACTGTCGATATAAGTATTTTGTGGCTATCAACATCTCCAAGCAGGAACCCTGGTATAGTTAACGAAATATTATATTTTTCAGGCCTTTTCGCGACAAAAAGCATTGGATTGGTTGTATAATCAAGACCAATGCCTTTAAGAAGTTTTGCTATAATAGTATTTATATTATCCTCGGTATCTATCCGGATGACATCCATGCCGGCCTTTTTAATAGCTGCTAATGCTTCACCATAGATATTTCCAAAGTCAACAATCAGCGGAGAATCTTCTTTGAACGATATGAGATTTGATAAGGCTTCAACTTGAATCCCTTTGTATGGAAATGTAATGTTGATGTTTTGCTCATATCTGTAGCCCATTGCTTTAAGTAAATCATTTACAATGATTTTTCTTTCCCGGTCTTTGATAAAAAATACATTTTGATCAGCTCCACAGGATTGATCCTCTTTTGTTGTATTATGATTTATATTTTTTCCATCTTTGATTATATCTTTAACAATTATACCACGGGATTCAAGATATCGACAAATTGAACCTGGTGTACGTTCATCCGAATTTTTAACAAAATTTATACAAACAGTCTCAATTATCCACCTTGCAGTGATATTTACTTCCATGCCCTGATCTGAAAATGACAATTTGTTTTTTACACTATCTTTGAATACCGAATTAATAGCCAAGTCAAATAGTTGCTCTGAAGATAATCTATGCGAAATTGGAACAATTATTACATTTTTCCAAAATGACCTTACCGCATTCAAAGCATATTCTTGTATATCATATTCCTGAAAAATTATTCTGCTTTGATTTTTAAGCTCTATAACAGGAAATATAGAAGTATCTAAGCCGAAATCCTCTTTTCCTTGTATCGGAAAATAGTATATGCCTTTATTCAGGAGTTTTGCATCCAGGGCTTGAGCCAGTTGCTTAAAAGACGACGGCTTAATTTCTATTTCATCTCTTGCATCTAAATCGGCTGTATCGTCCATCACAATTTCTTCTACAATATTGCCGGAAGCATCAAAAAGATATTTGTACCAGGACTGGTTTCTAATTGATGGATTGGGAAGATAAATTTTTTGACCGATATTAATAATATCCGGATCAACGATTTTCGGATTGAGCAATCTGAACAATTTCATTCCTTCTCTATATATTTTTGTTGTTGCCTCATCAGTGTGATAACCTTGCACAACTATCCGTGATACACATTCTCCCTTTTTTACTGTATATGTTATTGAGTAGTTTTTTAGAATTTCAGAAATGCTTGAGATGGTTACAAATGGAATGGTAACGATTCCGGAAGATTGGCCCATCATAGAATTATGGCTCAATATTTTTAAGGGGATAAAAAGATGCTGACCGGGTCGAATTCTATCTACGTTAGGAATATTTACATTAATACGTTTAAATATATTTAAAAATTCAGGAAAATCCTTTTGTGAAATTTCACCTCTTTGGCTGAAAAGTTTAGATACCCAATCATTTTTTTGAACGATATAAGGATCGCACAAAATATCCCGCCCTTTATCTTTCCTGATTAAATAGCTTTTAGATAAAAAATATGCGTTTACATCATAAAGAGGGCTTATGATAAATATTATTATACATAAAAAAATGGATATTAATGATTTAAGCATGGTTAAGGTTCAGGGGTTATCGGGTTTACGTGTTACATTTTTTTCAGATTTAAAGCATCAGCTATTTCTTCTGATACACGTTTGACAAATTGTTTAAAATTTTTTCCAGTTAAGGGTTTGCCGGGAGCAGGCACTTTTTCAAGGTCTTTTGGCCGGACAAAAACAGGAGAATTAATTAAATCCGGGTTTGGAGAAATTTCAAATTCTTTCGGAAAGCTGTTTGCAAAATACATCTCCTGGAAACCCGAAAATTTCAATGCATGAGCGGTAGAATCAACGATGGCAACATCATTTTTCCCAATAATTTTTTGCTCATATGCTGAAACAAGAGCTGCCAATGACTCTCCACCATGAGTACATGCAATATGCCCGTTCCGATTTGCGAGAAGCTCCCAGTCCATGATCTCCTGCTCAGACACTTCAATAAAAAAAACATTCTGTTTGTCAGACATTCTGTTATAAAGGTCAACAAGATGAATTACCCGTGGCATTGATACAGGGTTGCCGATCATGGCTGCCTGAGCCACGCTGGGCTTTACTGTTACAGGAACAAATTTCCGTTTTTCTGCATCGGGCTCCAGGTAATATTTGTAAACAGGGTTGGCGTGCTTTGACTGCACACCGATTATTTTTGGCAATGTCTTTATAATCCCTGTTTCAAAAAATTTTAAAAATCCGCTCATAACTGCTGTAATATTACCTGCATTGCCGATAGGTAATATTATGACCTTGTTGCTCATATCATATTCAAAATCCTGGGCGATCTCATATGAATATGACTCCTGACCAAGTATCCTCCAGGCATTTTTGGAGTTTAACAGCGCTACATTATATTTTTCCGACAAAGCTTCAACAACTTTCATGCAGTCGTCAAACACACCTGGAATTTCAAAGACTGATGCCCCGCTTCCCAAAGGTTGCGACAATTGTTGCGGAGTTACTTTCTTATGTGGAAGAAGTACCGCTGATTTTACATTGGGCTTAAGATAAGATGCATATAATGCCGCAGATGCGGAAGTATCTCCTGTAGAAGCGCATATTGCCAGGATATCAGAAGAAATATATCCCTTGCTTACGATAAAGGATATATAGCTCAAAGCGCTTGCCATGCCCCTGTCTTTAAAAGACGCACTTGGATTCTGTCCATCATTTTTAAAGTAAAATCTGATTCCGGCCTTTTTCTGCAAAAAAGAATTTGCTTCAATAACCGGTGTATGTCCTTCTCCGAGATAAATAATTGAATCTAAAGGTATAATCGGACCAATAAATTCATGATATAAATAAATTCCTTTTAGAGCGGAAATTTTGAGCATCTTGCGATAATCAAAAATCCTGTGCCACAATTCTCCGGGAATTTTTTTAAGCCTGTCAAAATTTGCATCATAAATAAGCAATACCTGCCCGCACTCCGGACATGTGTATAGCAATTTTTTTATACCGTATTCCAGCCCGCATCCCAAACATCGATATATAAGCCTCCCTTCCTGCTTTGAATCTGGATCGGGAATTAGATACGGCTGAATGTCTTTAGGAAAATTTTCAAGTTTCATGGGTCAACTCTTTCTGTAACAGTTTCCAGTTCACAGTTGTCGGTTTACCGTGAACTGGAAACCGTAAACCGTAAACCGCTTTCAAGCCTTCTCTTTTTGAATTGACGCAGCCTTCATATATGGTTGAAGTGCTTCAGGAATTGCTACAGATCCGTCGGGCTGCTGGAAGTTTTCAATTAAAGCCGCAACAGTTCGGCCAACAGCAAGACCGGATCCATTCAATGTATGCACAAGTTCGGTTCCTTTTTTTCCTTTCCTTCTGAATCTGATATTTGCACGCCTTGCCTGAAAGCTTTCAAAATTACTGCAAGACGAGATTTCTCTATAAACACCCTGGGCAGGCATCCAGACTTCAATATCATATGTCTTGGCTGCGGAAAAGCCCAGATCTCCGGTACAAAGACCAACCACCTGATAGGGAAGATTCAGCTTTTTAAGAATTGTTTCCGCATCGTT
>DAOWEW010000135.1 GCA_030638305.1 Desulfobacteraceae bacterium | reverse complement strand
TTTTAAGCATGTCAAACATAATTTCAATCCGTGTACGCGCACAATATAATTGAATGGCGATTAACGGTTCCTGGTTCAAATCACTGCACATCAAAACAATAGGGCCGCGGCTGGTAATGACAAGAACAAAACGGATAAGACGGCCGGTAGGTTTCCATAATAGATTGATTGTCATAAATGAAATTTTTTCCATTTTACCATAAACACAACACGGCGCTTGTGAAAACAGGTGTAGTTGATCAAAAAAATCTGTCAACTTAACTTTTTTGCTGTAGATTAGCGGTCGCCCACATCCTTTTTTGCCTTGTGGTTTTTGGGCTTCATAGTAAGCAACGCAATTATTTTTGGCCCTGATAATTAACGTTACCAGAGGCTGATGAAGTTCGATTGACCAGATCGAATAAACCAGATTAAAGACTGAAGCGCATGGAAAATAGGCATCAAGGGTGAGAATAGACGGTAAATCATGCCTTAAAGCAAAGTTTATCGCCATATGAACAATCATGGTTTGCAGAGTTTCATTCTTATCTTCTCTGCCAATATGGATTAGGCCTTGATGGATACTCAAAGCTAATGGCAGGCCAAATGGCGCTGCAAGGGATCCAATCAACAAGCAAATCGAACCCCAGTAATGACCTCGAAAATATGATGGCTTTGACTGGGTTTCGGAATTCTGATGTATGGTGACAACGCCAGGCATCATACGACCATCTTTGGGAACGTAAGTGTGATCACCTGTTAACACTGCGCGTCCTTGTATCATCACGGTTTCATGCTGTGCCAGGACAAAAGTTATCCATTGGCAAACTAACAATTCAAGAGACCAAGTGCTATACCGAAAAAAATGTAGTAAGGTTTTGTAACCGCTCTCACCTAACCCAAAAAACCGACAAAAGGAGGTCACGCCAACCATTTCAGAGGTTCCGATAAAACCGATAATAATCATACAAAATACCAACCAGCTCCTGTGGTGTGAAAAAACACGACGAAATGAATACAACGCTTTATAAAAATATGTGAGCATTAGAATCCCCTTATCTTAAAAATGAGAACAATAAGAAGATTTGTATCAAACGATGTTAATCGTGTCTATAGCTAATATTTATATATTTGTCTGTCCGAAGATTTTTTTAAATGCTACTAATTTTTAAAGATGAAAACTTTGGACTGTCGAGCTCGGCATGAAAATGATTTAATCATGAACAGATGATATTACGAAGAAAGTAATATGTCAAGCGGATTATTCGGTGAGCACTGCTATCTTATTGGTGGGCACTGGCCACCATTTTCGGTTGAACAACCTTTTGATAAAATTTACTAAAAATTTGAGCAAGCCCTTAGTCTGAAGGATGAAAGGGGATATCTTTTGTTACGGTACCGGTTAACTTAAACTTATTAAACCAGGATGGGCCTCCTGTAACCTTAATTTCAACCTTATCTGCATTTTTTGTCCACGTGACTGTAAAATCTACGAAATCATCATCAATAATGACGGAAATAGTCCCTGCATCTCCAGTTAACTTATGGTCACCAACAGTTACAGTTAACCCTGTCGGCTTAACCGAATTCAGCAACATATATTTTGCATATGCCAGATTATACCTAGCGGCGGCATCAAATAAAACCGTATCAACCGCTGTTTGCTGCGAATCCGATGTTATATCAACATATTTCACCGCAACGACCACGGATATAATACTGAGGATGACCAGAACAACGATGATTTCTATAAGAGTAAATCCATCCCGTGATTTTAAGATATGTTTCTCCTTCATAAAGAGTCCCAGCCACCTGTTCACAAATTTCCCCCTTGCTCCTTAGAGCAAGGGGGAAATTTTGGCATTCTTGATATAAGTGCAAAACTAACTTGCACTTTCTATCGCAGGTTGGGTTAAGCGGTTATAACTGTTGGGTTTCGTTCCTCAACCCAACCTACTACTTTTCCTTTGAACCCAATACTATTTTACCAACCCGCTGGAATAATTTTTACATTGGCTCCGGTATTAGCAGCAATAAAAGCCGTAAACCACGGCACTTGAGCAGCAACACCGGTAGTTGTGATGGTAATAGTATTGTTAGGGGCAGTGCCGCCATAAACATATGTTGCAGTAAAATCCCCCAAATTTCCATCAATGGTAACAGTAGTTATTGCACCACCAGATAACACACCAGCAGCACTTAACGCGGTCGGCACTGCTTTATTTCTAGCAAGAAAATTAGCGAAAGCCAGATTGTAATTACCAACACCTGCCGATATAGCCCCGTTAACCGCTGATATATGCGCATCATTCGTCATATCAAGATATCTCGGCACTGCCACTGCTGCCAGAATCCCAAGTATTATTAAAACAGCAATGATTTCAATCAACGTAAAACCGTAATGATTAGTTATAAATCCTCTTCTTCTCATATACTACCCTCCATTATTAAATCTTTTTGATTTCTTGTTCCCATGCTCCAGCGTGGGAATACAGACCAATATTATGTTCATTCCAATTCCTCAATTCCTCAATCATCCAATTCACTAATCCTTAATCCTTTATCATCGAATAATCTTCGACAAATCCCACATAGGAAGAAACACAGAAAGGGCAAAAAAACCTACCACAATTGCCAGGCCGACAATCAGGATGGGACCGATTTCAGCGGAAAGCTTTTGCACGGCAGATTGCACCTCGTCATCGTAATGGGCAGAAATATCACGAAGTATATCATCCATATTGCCTGACTCTTCTCCTATAGCTATCATGTTTACCACAATTGGTGGAAAATATCTTGCTGCCTTGAGCGGACCTGCTATGCCGCCGCCGGCGCGTAATCGCTCACTGATCATATCGAATTCTCGTGATATGGCGCTGTTCCCTATCGTACCGGACAGAATGGACATGGATTCCAATATAGGGACACCGCCAGCCTCCAGTATGGCAAATATGCTGGCAAAACGGGACATAATAGCTTTGAGAAAGATAGAACCAAAAATAGGCAACTTTAAAATAACTAAATCTTTAACATATTTTCCATGTTCTGTTTTGAAGTAATAAACCGCGGCTGTAACTATTGCGATTGTGCCGACTATCCATACATGCCAGTAATTAAATAGAAGCTCATACATCCATATACTTATCCTGGTCGGCAATGGAAGTGCCAGGCCGGCTTTGCCAAATACTAAAGCAAACTTGGGAATAACAAAAGTAAGCAGCACGAAAAAAGCAATGACAAGAGCAACAACCACAGTTGCAGGATACAGCATAGCATCCTTAATATCGGATTTGACCCTGTGTTCATGCTCCATAATGTAGATCAGCCGATCAAAAACATTCGGAAGAGCACCGCTTGACTCACCGGCACGAATCATACTGCAATAAAGATTTGAAAAAATTGTCGGATGTTTTTTAAACGCGTTGTACAACGTAACACCCTCTATTGTATCCCTGGACATGGAAGCTACGACTTCCTTGAGTTTTTGATTTTCGGTCTGATTTTCCAGAACCTGCAACAGCCTTAACATCGGGACTCCTGCCTTGAGCATGGTCCGGAACTGCCTGGTAAACATAATTAATTCAGGAGCTTTAACAACAGCCAGCCTTTTATTGAGAGCAGATATTGATATTCCGGCAGAACTTTTAGCCTGTTCTTTTACCTTTGATGGAATATATCCGCGGTCAGCTATAATATTGGCGGCAATATCAACTGTATCCGCATCAACAATACCGGATACAGTCTCACCCGCTTCATTAATCGCCTGATAAGAAAAACTCGGCATTCTTTCGTTTCACCCCTCAATCCCTGAATCCAATTAAACCCTGACTGCTGATGCCGCTTCCTCAATCGTTGTTATCCCGGAAACAAGCTTGGCAATGGCATCGTCCTTTAGTGTTCTCATTTTGCCCATTTCTTTGGCAGCCTTGGAAATCTCCTGGGCAGATTTCTTTTTTAGTATCATGTCCTGAATCATCTCATCAATCACTAATACTTCGAATATGCCAGTCCGTCCTTTGAAGCCGGTATTCATGCAATTGAAACAGCCTGTGCCCCGCTGGAAGTTCGTATTTTCCATTTTGTCCAGTCCCCACTGAACAAGGACTCTATCTGAAGGCTTGTATGTTTGTTTGCATTTAGTACAAACTGTTCGTATCAAACGTTGGGCAAATGAGGCCAGCATGACGGACGAGATAAGAAAAGGCTCTATGTCCAGATCAAGCAGTCGAACAATAGCGCCTGCTGCGTCATTTGTATGGACAGTACTTAAAACCATGTGTCCTGTCATTGCAGAACGAATTGCAATACGAGCAGTTTCAGCGTCACGGATCTCTCCCACCATAATAATGTCAGGGTCCTGTCGAAGTATTGACCTGAGACCGCCGGCAAAGGTCATGCCTGCCTTGCGATTCAACTGGAGCTGACGTATATTTTTCATTCGGTATTCAACAGGATCTTCAACTGTAATAATATTGACATCCGACTTATTCATCTCTTTTAAAAGGGCATAAAGGCTGGTACTCTTGCCGCTTCCTGTCGGGCCTGTGCTCAGAATCATTCCATACGGTTTGGTAATTAAATCCTCAATTTTTTTTCTGTCCTCCAGACACATACCGAGGCGATCCAGATTATAAAAATCAGTACCCATGTCCAAAAGGCGCATGACCAGATTTTCTCCGTAAATGGTTGGCAATACAGAAGTCCTGATGTTTATTTCTTTATTTCCCACCGATGCCGTAAACCTGCCGTCCTGAGCAATTCTTGATTTAGAAATATCCATATTGGAAAGTATTTTTATTCTGGAAATAATTGGAAGCAGCATTGCTTTTGATGGAGACGGAATCTTATGAAGTGTACCATCTATCCGAAATCTGGTATGAACGTAATCTTTTTCAGGACTGATATGTATATCACTTGCTCCATGACGCACAGCGTGAGAGATGATCGAATTAACCAGGCGAACTACAGGAACCTGTTCGGCCATATCCTGCAATGAACTTATCTGCGCATTTTCCATGACCTCTTCCATGCCGGTAATATCATCAAGATCATATGGCGTGTCATCCATACTCTCCATGACCCCGCCAAGAGCTGAATATGTACCGTAAATTCTACCCATTAATTCTGTTAATTCCCAGTCAGTACAAATTACAGGTTCTATTTCGCAGTTTGTAAGCGTTTCAATTGCATCAAGGGTATCTATGTCAGATGGATTGCTTATAGCTATTTTTAGGAGACGACCTTTCCTTATTAAAGGAGCTACCTGGTACTTTTGGGCTGCGTCGGATGAAATAAGATTTTTTAAGCGGGTATCAACCGGATAATCATCAGAATTGTATTTTGTGAGCCTGAAATGCCGGCACAAAGCTTCTATGAGATCAAATTCACTAATTATCCCTTGCTGGATCAATATCTGACCAAGCTTTATTCCGCTTTTCTTCTGAGCATCCAATGCCTGATCAAGCTGTTCTTTATTCAGGAGCCCTGCCTCTAAGAAAATCTTTCCAATTAGCTTTTTTTTCAACTTACGTCCTTTCGCTTTGTTGATATAGGAAGATTGGAAAAAAAAACAGTATCTTTTTCCCATTTATTAACAATCTTCGCACCTGACGCAACGACTGCTGGCAACCCGGTAATAGCTTCTTGGGCAGATTCTTCATCAATAAAACAGTTTCTGAGAAGAACAACAAAGTTCATGCCCTCCTGTTTATTCCAGTAAGGAAATATCCTGAGATTAAACGATGAATATGTATATAATCTAACGAAGTTGTAGGTTTCTTCAAGTGTCTTGCATTTCACTGCCTCTACCCACCAGCCTTCTTCCGGAACAGAACTTGCTACAGCCGAAACAGCCGGAACAGCCGGAAAATTGATTGCGCTGCCAACATATATTGTATCAAGATTATCAATCTGCGGGTTGAATTGCTTCATGGCCAGAACAATTTGATGCAAATGAGACTTGAGAGGCAATCCATACACCTTATATATCATCTCCAGAACAGTCTCTCCGTGCTTTGCTTTTATCTTTCCCAACAACACGGAAAAATTATTTGTGTCAGATGATTGAGCAAAAGTTTTGTATTGGTTGATTTGTTGATTCGGTGATTGGTTAGTTGGTTGATCTGGTGATTCATTTTTATATTCTGCATCATATTCGCCAATCCGGTGATTTGTTGATTCGGTGATTGGTTGATCCGGTGATTGGTTTTCATCTCCTGACGGCTGTATATCATCATCTATCTTACTGCTGCCGGCATCATCATCTTTCACAGAAAAAGGTGGTTCTATACCTGTTTCATCTTTATCTTGAATTTGAAATTTTTCTGTTTCCGAAGGTGCTATGCTTGAAACCGGCTTTAAATCACCATACCGGGAAAGCCATGCTTTTAACTGATCAGGAAGCGGCGATAAAGCAAAAATTGCTGCCAGGCCGATCAGACCTGCAATCACGGCTTTATGGCGCATTCTTTGTTGTCGTCCGGTAGATATCCTCTCAATACAGGAGCGAACCATCGACCAGCTTGCCCTGTACCGATTCTGAATAATCAGCGCCAGCAAAATTTGATGACATAAGTTTATAATTTTTCGAGGATAACCACCCGTTGCCCGGTACACAGCCCATAGCGCCATATAGCTGAGCATGGATGGAGGCTTGCCATGCTCGGTTGCACGCGCCAAACGGAACAAAATCATCTTCCTTGTCTCTTTAAAATCAAGCGGGCCTAAAAAGAGACGAATATTTATCCTGTCGGCAAAGTTTGCATGTTCTTCAATTGTCTGGTCAAACTCTTTTTGAGCAAAAATAACTATCTGCAATAACTTATGTTCGTTTATTTCATAATTAAGAAACTCACGTAAGATTTCCAGGCAAAAATCAGGGATTTTTTGCCCTTCATCTATGATCAAAACAACGGTTTTTTCCTCGTCCACACCCAGGCGGAAAAGATATTTTTTTATCAATTCTCTAAACCGCCATTCTGTAGCGCCGGGTTCAGGCTCCGGTATCCCGAACATCTCTGTCAGAGTAGATAAAAATTCTAATGAATTGTTGAAATAAGGATCAAGCAAAAGATAAGTCTGAACATCATCCGCATCTGCAAATTTACGTATCAGTTGACGGCACAGGGTAGTTTTGCCTGTCCCAACATCGCCGATAATCACATTCAGGCCACGGCGCAGGCGGATAGCAAGCTCCAGTTTTTGAAGATATCCGACATGCTGCCTGGAATGAAAAAAAAAATCCGGATCAGGCGAGTTAGAGAAAGGTTCTCTGTTAAAATTAAAAATTTTAAAGTAATCCATGGGCAAGGTTTAAGGTTCTGGGTTCTGGGTTCAAGGGTTCAAGGTTCCGGGTTACCGTTTTTTCGTTAACTTTTACTAACCTCCCACTTTCTCACCTGCTCACTTTCCCATCTTCTCAACCTCTAATCTTCTCAGCGGTTTGCAATATGTTTTTTTAGAATATGAGGTGTCATGAATATAAGCACTTCTTCCATCGCATGGTCTTTAGATTCTCCTTTAAACAGCCAGCCCAAACCGGGTATATCCTTTAACCAGGGAACACCGGACTTACTTTGCATTTTTACATTTTTGGTCAGCCCTGAGATAACTATTGTTTCACCATCTTTTACAAACAGAGTTGTTTTGGTCTCTTTTTTTATAATAAAAGGATTTCCCTGCACGGACCTGGACATATCAACTTCATCTTTTTTAACCAGAATTTCCATTTTTAATGACTCTTCGTCAATTACGTGAGGCGTAATCTCCAGTTTGAGAACGGCGTCTTCAAATTTGACCTCCTGCTCACCTTCAGTTAAAGATACATACGGCACCTTTTCCCCATTTTCAGTATATGCTGTTTGATGATCAAGAGTAATAATTGACGGACTTGAAAGTATGTTGAGTTCACCTTCTTCCTGAAGTGCACTCAGTTGCAGATCAAGGATATTACCGCCCAGCGTTCCAAACATCAGTCCAAGGGATGCACCGCTTTTAGCCATATCGACAATATTCGCCGGAAAGTTTACAGCATATCCCTTCCCGCCATATCCTACAGCCGGACTTTCGTATTCCCAAACGTCATATTTATCGCCGGCGGCGTTTTCACGAGTAGACCATTCACCTTCAGAACCACCAGGAGTAATCCAATAGTTTTCATTGCCCCATTTATTCCTGTACCCTCCTCCCCACTGTATACCAAGATTACGGGCAGTGCCCTTACTCGTTTCAACGATATTTGCCTCTATTCTTATCTGAAGGCTGGGTTTGTCAAGCTTTTGTACCAGTTTCATTATTTTGGCAATATCATTACTTGCAGCCTGGACAATTAAAGAGTTTGTATGCTCATCCACTGTTACAGATCCGTTTTCCTTGCCAGAGCTGTCTTTGGTCAGAAAATTTTTTAGATTCTCACAAAGTTTATTTGCATCAGCATAATCAATATTAATTATCCTGTTCTCTATATGCTGGGCTTTTTGTTTATTTTTGATTTCACGTATTTTCAGGTCATGTTCCATATCTTCCAGAGTCATAACCCTTAAAATTTCTCCCTCCCAGGTATATATAAGCCCCTTTGTACGGAGAATCCCGAGAAATGCCTGATCCCAGGGAACCTTAATAATATTTGGTGTAATCTCGCCATTTACGCTGGAGTTTATCAGAATAT
The DNA here is from genome assembly GCA_030638305.1 of Desulfobacteraceae bacterium. Next base: position 11,585 of record DAOWEW010000135.1, on the reverse strand, counting down.
TCTGACTGGCAACGCGAGCAAGTGCCTTGAGAACTACGGCAATATCAGTTTTATGCATTTTCAGGCTTGTTTTCTTTCTTGGAAGAAGTTTTTCGACTTTAATTGATTCTTCCCCTGAATCTGCCTTCTTCTTTATTCTTTCAGAAGGTTCAATAATGCGCGACCTGGCTGCCGGCGAATGTCCCTTTGACTTTTCTGCCATTACCTTCCATTTTTCAAAAAAGGCATCTTTTTTTGCGGTCTTGTTTGCGGCGCATCCACAAACCAGAAAAGTCAGCAAAACGACAAAAATCAGACAAACGATCTTCTTTTCAGAATGAGTCCCAGTCATAATTTATTTTCCTAATAGAATTAAAGCGTATCTTTCAAAAAAAGTTAAAAGAAAAAAAAGTGCCAATGTTGGCTACAACTCCATGATCCCCGGCCCCTGATCCCTGCTCTCATTTTTCATTAAAAAATTGAACTGTTATTGCTTTTCCTTTTCCTTTGGGTTTAATGACGACTCTATCCGGATAAATGTTCTGAACAATATATTCACCGGATTCCAGACTTGCACCAACCAGACTTTCACCAATTTGATAATCCAACCCATTAATAACAGCCAGTCTCTTTTTGCCCAGCTCAATGTAGCCTGTATAGCTGAATTCGATTTTTGCAGCCTGTATTTCCGTACCACCGGAGCCAGGTTTCCAGGAGACTTTTCCTTCAAAAAAAGGATCTTTTGTCCATTCTGTATTGGCTTGCGCTATAATATATGCTTCTGCTTCGGTCAAATCCCATTTCTTTAGTTCCGCTGTTATATCATCTGCCAGTTTGCTTAAGGCCACCATTTTTTTCCCTGTTTCAATACGTATATGTTTGGCTGGCGATGCTATAAAAAAATAGTATACCCCGAAAATAATGGCTAATCCTGCTATAATAACCATGACTTTTTCTTGTTTTGACATAACCTTCCCCTAATTCATGGCAAGCCATATTTTCAGATTGAATTTTTTGGCTCTATCTGCTCGTTCAATACGAATCTGCTCTATTTTTTCTAAATAATCAAGATTTACGAGTTCTATCAAAAATTTACGAAAATCGAAAAAATTGCCTTGTATAACAACATCAACTAACAAAAATTCAGAGTCACTGCCAGAAGACATGACATCAGGGGCAACGGATAAAGCCGTTAAATTATATTTTTGGGCTATTTTTTTAAATATTGATGGAAGTTTTTCTATTTTATCTATAGAAAGCTTTGTTCCAACAGAACCTGACAAAATGTCCGATCCCTTGAACTGAATCTTTTGTTGCAATTGAGCATAAACAGGAAATAGCATATTCTGTTCTTCTATGCTGGATCGAAGTTTACTGATCTCCATGTCCATACTGCCCAGAGATCGCTGGGAAGGATAGATCCCTAAAGCAATAAAGGCAAGAATACTTAGACTGCATATCAAGAGATATCCCAGGCTCCCGGTCGGTATTTTAAACGATTTTATTTGCATCATTTTCAGAACTTTTACGATTGCACCTTTAATTTTAAAATAAAATGTAAAACATCATCTTCTACCGAATATGATTCAGGTTTTTTCTTTTGAACCTCAGGGGTAATAAAAATCGGCAACCTTTCCAATTGCTTAATATATTTTACTAAGGATGCTTCACGTATCATGGGATCTCCTGAAACTATACCATTGATAAGCAAATGTTTTTCCTGTGTTTTGCTGCTCTTTTTGACATGACTGCCAAAATCGGCTGTGATACTGAGAAGGCGAATATTCATCGGAGTCAGATTTGAGAGTTCGTTAATAATCACTATCGGAAGAAGTTTTTTGCTGCTTATTTTCAGATTTTGCTGATTGCTTTTGGCTGTAGCAGCCATCTGAAGGAGCAGATTCTGATCAACTAGCGGAGTGTATTGCTCTATTTGTTGTTTGAGCCGGGTAATAACCGCTTTTTTTTGATCAGCAGAATTGCCCACCCACCCAAAAACCCCAAGGCAGACAGCAATAATTATCAGGAATATTGAAAAAATGCCACGGTTGATTCGAGTAATCTTTGTCGCTTTTTCTTCATCCTGATGTGTAAAAATAAGATTGGGAGTATAACTGTTGTCAGACAGGGATAATCCTACTGCTACACCCATAGTAGATCGCTTTGAGATTGATGCCGGAGGTATCACAGCGCCGAGAAAGGGAACTTTGCCTGAATCAAGAACATCAATAACATTCACTGTAAATCCAAGCCGTTCTTCAATATGGTCGATCATGGGAGTATAGAAAGGCATGCCGCTTGAGATGCAGACATTTTTCACACTATCATCCTCAAAGGTTGAGGTATAATGCTCAAACGTATTTTCGACCTGTCGGATCAGTCTGTTTACAGAAGGAAGAATCATATTGAACATTTCTTCCTCTTTCAGGTGAACTGCCGTCTCTTTTTCAGTTCGGGAAGAAGCGCCGGTGCCAAGTCTGAAGAGCAGTTCCCGACTTAGTTCCATGTCGTAAAATTTTGCTTCGGAAACATCGGCAGTAGATGACTCAATCCCTTTATCTATTTCTGCAGAAATCTTTTTTTTATGCTCAACAATTCCTGCTGCGATGGATTCGAGCATGCTGTTTATACCGGCCTTGATACTGCGCGTCAGAACAAGACTACCCTTAGAAAAAATATCAATATGCGAACGATCATAGCCGATATAAAGACTTGCCGTTGTTTGATCAATAGTTGGCAGCCAGCCTGTTTTAAACAGGTTTTGAATTGCAAAAGGAGCGATAGTTATGCCGGATAAAGCAAAGCCGGTTTGTGAAAAGAGTGTTTTTACCTTTTCCACTTCTTTTTTGGGAGCGATATAAGCCGTTACTGCTATCTTGCTGACACCTTTAACATCGACTTCGCCTTGAACATCAAAATCAAACAGATTTTCTTTTTCATTAAAGGAAAATTCTTTTTTAACTGTCCAGTAAACAGCGTTGGCAATCTCTTTTTTTCCTACTTTGGGTATCTGGATATACCGCACCTCGACATTGGAGGACGACATAACTGTCCAGATATTAACACCCTTCGAATGATCGCAAAAAGCATTTAGGGATGATCGCAAAAAAGCAACAAACTGCTGAGAATCTTTTGAGATATGAGGTGGTAACGGCACACATTTCTGGCCAAGCAATTGCCATTTTGGGCCGGAAGATTGTCGGATAATCTTGATCAATTTCAGCTCAACGGTGCTGATATCAACGCCTATTGTAATCGGATTTTTTGCAGGAAAAATACTGGTCAACCTGGTTAACACAGATCTTCGCCCTTTAGTTGGCGGCGAAGTTATAGAAACGCCGGAAAAATCATCTGATATCGCATCCTTGCTGCGAATCATACTGAGCAATTTTTCAGTAGAAGATATCTCGTTATGTGATGGCAATATAGCCCTCCGACTCTGGTGTGCAGTAAAGTTTTAACGCTATCAGAAATTTAGAAAAAAAATTACAATACAATAAATGGCTTTGTCAACAAGATTATTCACATAAATAACAATCCTGAATTTTGAATAATAACACCACCTGCCACACTTAGGAACGTGAACGAAATAACTTGCCTGAAAATATTGTATCAAGATAGAATTTTGTAATGTTATCCATATGTTCAAACCGGTGATTTTTTTGTTCATTTTTTAATGCTATTTCATTTCTGATGCCGGAAGCTAATTTTTTCCCCAGCTCCACGCCGAACTGGTCAAAAGGATTTGTGCCCCATATAAAAGCCTCAAAAACAGTTTTTGCCTCATAAAATGATAAAAGACGGCCAACACTTTCAGGTGAAAGATCGTTTATAAGTATGGTGGAAGATGGCCTGTTGCCAGGAAAGTATTTTGCTTTATTCTTATCTTCTTTTCCTGCGGCAAGAGCTGTTGGCTGTGAAATCAGATTCGCCCATAATTCCTGATGATTTGTAACACCTTTTGATTTGTAATTATACTGATCATACTGAGGCCTGATTACCCCTATAAACTCAATGGGAAAAGGACGTCCCTGATGCGCCAGTTGAAAAAAAGAATGCTGGGCATTTGTACCGGATTCTCCGAAAATAACAGGCCCGGCCGGTTCATCCAGGAAATGTCCTTCCTGTGTAACTGATTTGCCGTTACTTTCCATACTGAGCTGCTGAATATGGAGCGCCAGATTTTGCAACGGGGATGCATAGGGAATTATTGCCTGGGTCTGATATCCCAGAAAATTATTGTTCCATATTGAAATAAGGGCAGCAATCAGAGGAATATTATTTTCGCAGGGAGAGTTCTTTGCATGAATATCCATCTCTTCAGCACCTTTTAAAAATTGCTCAAATTTCTCATACCCCAGATACAAACCAAGAGGTACGCCGCCGACCGCAGAAGTTACACTGTATCTGCCTCCTATAAAATCAAACATGTGAAATGAAGCCAAAACAGGATTTGCAGGATCGTCTCCGGGGCTTCCCTTGCTTGTGACCGTTACAAAGTGCTTAGAAGATTCAAGGCCTTTTTCTTTCATAAATGAAATGGCGAGATTTGCATTGGCAACAGTTTCGGTGGTTGTATAGCTTTTTGAAACAACTATCCACAAGGTAGATTCCGGCTCTATTTTGGATACTATATTTCCAAAATTATGGATATCTACATTTGATAGAAAATGTATTTCAATATTTTTATCCGCAAAGACTTTCAGAGCACAAGAAACAAACTTCGTGCCGAGATATGATCCTCCTATGCCGATTACAACAACATGTTTAAAAGCTTTTCCGGTTGATCCGGTTATTTTCCCTTTATGAACTTTTGAAACAAATTCCCTGATATTTTCTCTTGTTTTTATTATCTCAGGCATTACATCCTTTTCATCTATACAAATAGAAGTGCCTGAGAAATTTCTTGAAGCAGTGTGAAGAGCAGCTCTGTTCTCAGAAATATTTATCTTTTCACCATTCATCATTGCAATAAACTGTTCTTTTAGTTTTCTTGCTTCTGCCAGTTCAAAAAGCAAACTCATGGCTTTTTCATCTACTCTCTGACGTGAAAAATCGTAGAAAAAACCATTGCAAGTTAAAGAGAATCTTTCGAGTCTGCTGTTTTCTTTGATGAGATATTTTAAATGTTTGTCAGGGCGGCTAAAGTTTTCAGCATATTGCTCCAGGTTCTTCCATGCGGAAATGCTGTTTAGATTGTGAGATGTCTGACTTGATGAAAATTTCATGTTTTCTATCTCCCGTTTTCTTGCTGATCAAATGCTTTTTGTGCAAGATCTTACTTTAGATAAAATTGTTTGTATTTTATCTATGGCTTTGCAATCATCAATGCATTCAGGAAAATTTTTCCTTTTGTTACATTCTTTACATGGGCTTTTTACTAAATAACCGACTTCAAAGTCGAACTTATATGTGTAAACAGTTTTTCTATCCATGTGTATCTAATTCTAAATCCTCAAGTTGCAGCCGATGTAACATGTTAACTATAAAAAGATAGATTTGGGTCTAAAAAAAAGGAAGTTCCAGTTGTTTGGGAGCCTTGTCAATATCTCCAGGGTCTTGCCGATTGACTTGCTCTTTATTTAAAATGCTTACAAGTTTTTTGTAGTCATTTACCGTAACCCATCCCATATTTTTTTTTATTTTTTTATCACATATCAGGCGTTTCAAATAAAGACCGGCATTATCTTCCCAGTGAACAAAGCCTTTTGTGCGGATTTCATCTATCAGTCCGGAAATAAAATCATCTGATTTCGGCCCGAAATAGTGGGGTTTTTGCCAGTGATCCGCAGGTATAATAACTTCTAATACAATTAAAATAAACAAATTTGAGGCTGATTTATGGTAAGCAGGTAATTGATTTATGGAACGGTTTGCATCTTTCCAATTAATATATCCTTTGAGTTTTGCATCTGTCACTATGGTAAAAAGGTCCTGAAGTAAAGGTATTAGTTCCCATACAGGATAGCTCAGCTCGGATTCAAAGTAATAATATCCATTCCATTTTTTTTCTTCATTCCATTTTTCAAGGTCTTCGTTTGTTGCCCACAGGCTGGGAGTTGCTATATATAAAAGCGATTGATAGATTTTATAATTTCCATGTTTTTTGGCCCATATGCACCACATCCGTTCCATGTATGGTGTCCACAGCGGATAGGTGTTCAAGGATGTTCCTGCATATCGTTCTATAATATAAGCGTAACAGTCTTTATCATTTAAAAGTACCTTATATAACTCATTTAAGTCGTCAGGTTTGCAATTGCAATCATAAAGAGCATACACTCCGGGAGCCACGGCCTTAAAATCGTTTTCTCTCCTCAATGCTGTGTTGACATTTATCAAAACATATCTATGACCGGCTCTTTTCATAAATGCTTTGCTAATATCAGAAAGATGGAAAATCTTTTTTTCTTCCAGAATTTCCTTAACTATGTCTGTTGCAGTTGTTTCAGACCATGGACGCTCAAAAAAATAACAAGGTTTTTCATTTGCAATTTCTTGCGTTAAGATATCTGTTGCCTGTTCAATACACTTCCATCCCTTATCTTTTGATCCGCAAAACAGATGGGGATTTGCAATCATAACTTTTCCAGCCGTTTCCGGAATAAGATGATCATCAGTGTAAATAGAGTTGTAGTCGTTAATCATTTGATGGCATAGAGTTTGATTATTAAAGTATTTATGAAGCAATATCAAATGAATGCGGATAGTTCTGAGTTGTATCGTGGAAAGTGGTCGTTTTGCTGTATATTCTCTGTAAAACTTTAAGTTTGGATCAACGAGAGAAATGACCAGTTTCACAAGTTCATCGTCAATATTAAGGGTTTTGAGAAAAAATTGAATTGTAACAGGCTGGCTGACTTTTTTTAAAATATTGTTCGTTTCGTTGACAGCCACAGAAACAATCTTTTCAGGATATTTGCTGCGAAACCAGGCAAAAGGAAGCTCATGCGCATTTTCCGAAAGCCACACGTTCGGTATATCATACTGACATGTGAGGCCTAAAAGTATTTCACCCTGGAGTTTATCAAATGTTTGCGGGAGTGTTTCTGACTTATAAACTATTTCACCAGCAGACGATACAGCCTCTGATACGGTCGTCCATATAAGACTGTGCATTGATTCAAGATCTTTTACAATCTGCTTGAAAACAAGCGGATTCCTTAATTTTCTGATGGCTTTTTTTTCAAGAATACTCACTTTTTTTATTGATATATTTAAGCTGTCAGCTGTCTCTTTCGATGAAAAACGACGTTTTCCTCCAATACCATATCTGAAAATAAGAATGTCGCGCAAGTTCTTATCTAAGGAATTGATAGCCACACTTAATGAATTATTGAGCAAAGCAACGTTCATGATTTATTTCTTCTTTTTATCAAAAAAATCAATATAGTTCTCCACAAATTGTTCAATCACTCTTGATCCGTCAATATTTTCTTTTGATATTTTTTCAGTAAATTTACAACACTGTTCATTTGTCACGGGAATAAGTACTCCTTTTTTCTTTTCATTTGATATGCGGTCATTTTTTACAAAGCTTCTGTCCAAATAAAGCACATAGTTGGCAATAAACTGGCTAAGTAATCTTGTTGCTTGCAATCCTTCCTGTTTCAGTTTTTCTTTAAATTTCTTATAAACAACTTCGGATATTGAAATATTGAAGCGTTGTGTGTTTATTTGAACATTCTTTTTTTTTTCGTCATTTTTCATTTGTACCTACTTTCCAGCCTGCTGACAACCACTTTTAACGGCTCTCATAAATTTTTTTAACTGATTTTCGTAATATGAACGTTCCTTTTTAACTATTCTAAGAGCATATAATTCAGTTGAGACAGCTTCTTCCAACCGGCCGTTTATATAGTAACATTCGGCAAGAGTGTCTAATGAGTGCGGTGATTCTTCAAGAGCTGCAGCATGCAATGCAAGATTCAAGGCGCGCTTAGGATTGCGCAGGGTTTTATCATCACATGTTGCATAAAGCCATGCAAGATTGTTTAAAACATGCGGGTTGTTTGAGTCAAGATCTATTGATTTTTCATATGCTTTGATTGTTTCCGTATAATCAACAAGATGGTAATAAAGATCCCCCAGATTGCTGTAAAGGTATGGATTGTCAGGCGTCTTGTTAATTTCTCTTAACATGATCTTTTCAATGAAATGATTGTTTAACTTCTTTCCGGTTTCACCAAAATTCAGGTTATATCCAATACCTCCTATTATAATTATTGCTATAAGATATGCAGCAATACTTTTATTTATTTTTCTGTTCTGTCTGATTATACAGGTTCTGTCTTTTTCACATAAATTGAGATATTCAATTCGTTCTTTAATGCTGAAATGATGCCAGTTCGGCCTGTCCTGTGGCTGCCCTGTTGCTTCGGCTATCTTTTTGAACGTAGATATCAGAGGTTTTGCGCTGGGAAAGAGAGCATATACATATGCGTCTGCCTGACGTTCAAAATTGCGCATGAAGTATCCGAAAATATAGCGAAAGTAGATAAAAAACAAAATGATTATAATCAGGCTGAACATACCCGAAATTATTGTATCGTGGTTAATACCGGTACTGTTTATTAACCTGTAAACCGGATCAGTATAGATAATAAAATATATAAGAAGATCAAAAGTGGTATATGAAAGAAAAATATAGCCAATAAAAAATATTAGATAAGACTGCAGATGTTTTCTTTTGATATGTCCTATTTCATGCGCAATTACAGCATCCATCTCTTCCGGTTCAAGATAGCGAAGCAGCGTTTTGGTAATAAGAATATATCGGAATTTTTTAATCAGCCCCATAATACCTGCTGTCATCATTCTCCCGTCGAATGCCGGCCAGTAAAGAATGTTGGCATATTCTACTCCGGCCTTTCTGCAAAGTTTTTGAATTCTGCTTCGTGCATAACCTGATTCAAGTGGTTTGCATCTCCAGAATTTCTGAATCATTGCAGGGCCGATTATTACAAATGTGGAAAGAAAAACCAAAAAATAAATTACTTGTCCTTCAGGAGTGGAGATAAAACGTTTTGGCAATTCAAATGGAAGCGCATTTATAATATCGGCAATTCCTGACAGCAGCAGCCACGGGAAAAGAACCGGAATGGAAAATGAAATATTAGACAAAACATAAGAACGCACAGACATATCGGTTATGTAAAGCTTTTGATAAGGCCCGTAAGCACATGCCCATATTATAGCGAGATAAAACACAAAAAGACCGATAAAAACCAGTGCCTGTAACGTGGGGATAACAGTAAAGAAAGGTATGTTTTTAAAAAATGAAGTAAGGTTCAGTCCATAAATATCTACGGCAAAAAGTACTACTGCCATAACAGTTTGCTGAGTTATTATTGCATTTATTTTATAATCAGCGCATAAAATATTATCTTTGGAGATTCGTTTTTCAAGCCTATGAAACCGCATACGGGTAAAATATGCAAAAACAATAATCAAGCCAGGAAACAGCAAAGAAGTTTCAAAAGAAGAGAAGTTCGGTTTTTCAGGAGGCAGGTATGTGGAATATATTAGAAGAACTATTATAAAATATATAAAGTTAACAAACACTGGTTATTTCGTCCATGTTCCTTAATTATAAACCCACTTGCCCTTTTTTGCCGGCTCTTTCAGGGATTTATTCAACTGTTTTAAAAAAATAGACCTTGGTATTTCTCTTGCGCCAAAACTTTTCAAATGCTCTGTTGGAATCTGACAGTCAATCATATCAAAAGATAATGTTTTAAGATATTCAACAAGAGCTGTAAAAGCTACTTTTGAAGCATTACTTATACGAGTAAACATTGATTCTCCGAAAAAACTTTTTCCCAGTGCAACACCGTATAATCCACCTGCAAGTTCTCCTTTGTACCAGACCTCAACCGAATGGGCATAGCCGGCTTCATGAAGATTACAATATGCTTCAATCATTTCATCGCCTATCCAGGTTGCTTCATTTTTCTGTAATCTTATCTGGGCACACAAGCTTATTACCTGCTCAAAAGACGAATCTATCGTTATCTGAAATATGTTTTTATTTATGACTTTTTTTAAACTTTTCGAAACTCTGAGATCTTGAGGATAAAGGACAAGACGTGGATCAGGAGACCACCACATTATTGGTTCTTCATTTGAAGAAAACCAGGGAAAAATTCCCATTCTGTAGGCAAGCAAAAGACGTTCTTTGCATAGATCGCCACCTATTGCCAGCAAGCCGTCACTGCCGGCAAGATGTGGCGGAGGAAAAATTATTTTATCAAACAAAAGAAAAACCGCTATCCCCCTGACCCCTGCCCTTCAACCTTGATCTTATCATTTTCTAAATCAACAAAGACTTTGCCTCCGTTTGATAGATTACCAAACAGGATCTCATCGGTCAGAATATCTTTAATCTCGGTCTGTATCAGCCTGGAAAGAGGCCTTGCTCCGAAAAGCGGATCATGTCCTTTTTTTGCCATCCAGTTTCTTGCTTTGGAAGAAATGGAAAGAGAGATCTTTTTTACGCATAGTTGTTCATTTAGTTCAGCTATAAATTTATCCACTATCCTTTCCATAATTTCTACGGTAAGAGAATTAAAGCTGATTATTCCATCAAGCCGGTTTCTGAATTCAGGGCTAAAAAACTTTTCAACAGCTTTCTTGCCTTTATTTTTCATATCATGCCGTGTTTCTCCGAAACCGATAGTATGGGCACCCATATCCCTTGTCCCGGCATTTGAAGTCATCATGATAATGACATTCCTGAAGTCAGACTTCCTGCCGTTGTTATCCGTCAGGGTGGCGTGGTCAAAAACCTGAAGCAGGATATTAAACATATCCTGATGAGCTTTTTCTATTTCGTCAAAAAGCAGAACGCTGTAAGGATGTTTTCTTATGCCATCGGTTAAAAGTCCGCCCTGATCAAAACCGATATAGCCTGGAGGTGCGCCTATCAGACGCGCCACAGCATGTTTTTCCATATATTCACTCATATCAAAACGCAATAGCTCTATACCAAGGAGTGCTGCGACCTGTCTTGCAACCTCTGTTTTTCCGACACCGGTAGGGCCGGTAAACAAAAAAGCTCCAATAGGTTTGCCGGGTGTACCAAGACCGGCACGAGAACGTTTTATTGAGCTTACCAAAGATGTTATGGCGTCATCCTGGCCAAAAACTACTTGTTTAAGATCTTCTTCAAGTTTCCCTAATTTTGCTTTATCAGAGGTTGATACACTTCTGACAGGAATTCTGGCGATTCTGGCAATAATCTTTTCAATGTCTTTTGGATTAATATTCTTTCTTCGTGAAGTACTGGAAAGTTTGATAAATGCGCCGGCCTCATCAATTACATCAATTGCCTTATCCGGGAGATAGCGATCATTTATGAATTTGGCAGATAACTCGGCAGCAGCTTTAAGCGACTGATCAGTATAACTAATTCCATGAAAATCTTCATAATGAGGTCTGAGTCCTTTTAAAATTTTAACTGTTTCAGAGACAGAAGGCTCTTTAATCTCGATTTTCTCAAAACGACGAGAAAGAGCGCGGTCTTTTTCAAAGTAATTCTTATACTCTTCATAAGTAGTTGACCCGATACACCTCAGCTCGCCTGCGGCAAGAACCGGTTTGAGTAT